>JAUWBY010000291.1 GCA_030609605.1 Candidatus Eiseniibacteriota bacterium | reverse complement strand
CGGTGGGTGCTCCCGATATGGAAGGTGGGAGCATAGCGCTGTTACGCGTGCTGGCTAGCCGTACAGCTTGCCCAGGACGTGCCGTTTGGACAGTGTGTCGAGCATGTCGGCGGTCATCGTTTCAAGATCGTAGTGGGGACTCCAATTCCACTCCCGACGCGCCGCGGAGTCATCGATAGAGGCCGGCCATGAATCCGCGATGGCCTGGCGGTAATCAGGCTCGTAGGTAACCTCGAACTCCGGGATGTGCCGGCGGATGGAATCGGCCAGCTCCCGGACAGTGAAGCTCATCGAGCCCACGTTGAAATCACCGTGATGCTCAAGGCGGTCGAAGTCGGCCTCCATGAGATCGATCGTACCCTTGATGCAATCCGGCATGTACATCATCGGCAGCCGGGTGTCCGCCTTGACGAAGCACGTGTATCGCTTCTTCTCAATCGCCTTGTAGTATATGTCGACGGCGTAGTCTGTCGTGCCGCCGCCGGGAAGAGTCTCGGCTGAGATAATCCCCGGGTAGCGGAGCCCCCGCGCGTCCACGCCGAATCGACGCACATAGTAGTCACATAGAAGCTCCCCCGTCACCTTGGTGACCCCGTAGATGGTCGTAGGCCTGAGCACCGTCTCCTGCGGCGTGTCCTCTCGCGGACATCCAGCGCCGAACACAGCTATCGAGCTTGGACAGAGCACCTGAGTCAGCTCGCACTCCCGCGCGATCTCAAGCGCATTGATGAGTCCTGTGACATTGACGTTCCACGCCCGCAGTGGGGCCTTCTCGCCGGTGGCGGATAGAATCGCGGCGAGATGGACTATCGTGTCGATCTGCCGTGCGTCCACAATGCCCTTGAATGCTGCACGATCCGTGACATCCAGGCGCTCGTAGGGTCCGGTCGCTCCGCTGCCCCCTGCACTTGAGTCCTTGATGTCGCTGGCAACCACGCAGTCATCGCCATATCGCTTTCTGAGTTCCCGCGTCAGTTCGGATCCAATCTGTCCCTCGGATCCTGTGACCAGTACCCTTTTGATCCGTTTGCCAGCCAATCTACCGTCCTTCCTGGTTGTTCCGTGCATGATCGGGAGACATCTCTGATGCCACAACACTACCAGATCCGGGGTGGGAAGGCGACTCCCGCCGTGGGCCAAGCTGCACAGAACCTGCTTCTTGTGGGACCCAACTCGAGCTATGATCATCGGGAGGCACCTTCGGGCCACGGGGGCCTCACGGTCAGGTTCGGGGCGTTGTCGGATCAGGTTCCGGGCGCTGCCGGGATCCCGCCGCCCTCAGTTGACGCGACTCGCAAGGAGGGAGAATGCACCAGACGAAGTGGGAGGGGCTCCTCGACAAGATCGAGAAACTCTTCGGGTTCATCGAGCATACAACAGAGGAGTACCCCGAACGGAGAAGGACCGTGGAGACCGTTGTTTTCGACGGAGCATCGGGGAGAATGATGCTTGAGCGAACCGTGAAGGCTCTTTTCCTCGAGCGGAAGGCCACCTATTCAAAGCGCGTCGGCTCGCCGGCGGAGTTTGAGGACGTCTACTCCGAGGACGAAGTCGTAGACATAGTGCGCTACTACAAGTGGGACAAGCTTGCCGGGGAGTGGAAGGAGATCGATATCTTCGATCTTGGACGGTAGCATGCTCGCTCCCGCGAAGGTCGGTTCTCCGCTCGTGCGGAGACCGGGCTGGTCTCTGCAACAGTCAGGCTATGCGCTTTCCCAAGAACGGTAGCGTTCCCGCCCACCCGTTGAACAGCCTGGATGCGGCGTGCCCTTGCCGATTGCACTCACGTGAGCGCCTCTCCCTGTTCAATCTTTGAACAATACAATGCTCAATCTCTTACCTGTTTCGATCTCAGACACACTATGAAGGCGATTTGACCACCTGCGCAGTCAGCTCGTGCCGGGATGGCGGTCGTGCGCCGCGAGTGGCCCCGGCCGCAGGCATTAGTGGTCGATAGCCACTCTTTCACTGGTACGGTCCTTGCTTTGTTGCGGCACTGTTGAGGAGTGCGCTTGTCCCACATGGGTGGGCGTGCGGTGACAGACAGCCGTGGACACATGCGCTACACGTTGCGTGTTGCGCGGTGTGAGCCACGCGGCAAGAGCTGGGGGACGAGGTTTGGCGGACTCGAAGGGCAAGATCCTCATAGTCGATGACGAGCCCAGCATCAGGGAACTGGTGAAGCTCAAACTGACCGATGACGGATACCAGTGTGATCTCGCCGAGGACGCGGAGACAGCTTTGAGCATGCTGTCCCAAGCTGGGTACGACGGGGTTCTCTCTGACGTCAACATGCCGGGCATAAGCGGCATCGAGATGCTGCGCCGCATCAGGCTGACCGATGAGGATGTCGCTGTCATAATCATGACCGGAGCGCCGGATCTTGCCTCTGCTGTGGAAGCCATGAAGCTCGGCGCCCACGATCACCTCTCGAAGCCTCTCAATTTGGACATGCTCACACTGACGGTAGACAGGGCCGTTGATAAGAAACGCCTGATCGTCCAGAACCGTGAGTACCAGAGAAACCTGGAATCCATGGTGCACGAGCGGACGAAGCAGCTCAACGATGCCAACGACAACCTGAGAAACCTGTTCATTGGGAGCATCAAGGCCCTCGCACAGGCGCTGGAGGCCAAAGACGAGTATACACAGGGCCATTCAGCCAGGGTGGCGGAGGAGTCCGTCCGCATCGCGAGGTACCTGTCCCTCTCGGAAGCCGAGATACAGAGGATCTGGATCGCCGGCTTCCTTCATGACATCGGCAAGATCGGGGTGAAAGAGAGCGTACTGAACAAACCGGGGAAACTCGATGCGATGGAATGGGAATCGGTGAAGGAGCATCCGGTCCTTGCCGCAAGGATCCTCGATCCGATTGACGAACTCAGAGACGTTATCAGAATGGTGAAACACCATCACGAGCGATTCGACGGCGGCGGCTACCCGGACGGACTCGCAGGTTCGGACATCCCGCTTGGCGCCAGAATCCTGTCTGTGGCGGACGCGTACGACGCGCTCACATCGAAGCGTCCGTACAGGGAGCCAATGACGCCCGAACAGGCGATTCAGATCTTCAAGGATGGCGCTGGAACAC
>JAUWBY010000016.1 GCA_030609605.1 Candidatus Eiseniibacteriota bacterium | reverse complement strand
CCGGGACGTGGAACAGCAAGAGCATTTGGGCGGGGCACTACCCCGTCCGGGTCGGGGACCCGAACACGCTGAACGCCCGCGTCTACAGCAACGGTGGCTACGCGGCCGGCGTGGTTGTGCTATTCGAGGTTCAGAAAACGGGCTGGGGAACGCCCTACACCATCATAGCGAGCACGACCGTCGGCGTTCCGGGTGGGGGAAGTGTGGTGGCGACGATCCCCTACACGCCGCCGCCCGGCACGGAGGGCCACAAGTGCTACCGGGTGACCGCGACGTACGCGGCCGACACCAACCTCACCAACAACTCGGCGCGGGAGAATATCGACGTCGAGCCGGCCGCCAAGGCGTCTCGACTGGCGCACGCTCTCGCGATGAACTCAGGAGAGAGCGCAAATGGTGGACGGGCCGAGCGCCGGTTCGCCTTCCCGATCGAGATGTGTGTCAGCCCGATGGCGCCGGTCCCGTTCCGCACGGCCGACGCGTGCATCTGCACCAAGGACCTTCCGGTGGGTGCTGATGCGTGGCTCGAGCCCGAGCCCCCGTTCGACCTGATGCCCGGGCAGTGCCAGCCCTGCTCGCTCATAGTGATGGTCGATGATGGTGTCGTACTCGAGCCGGGGCACGCCGTCTACGTCAATGGATGGTTCTGGGGCAATGGCGTGGCGGAGGCAGGCGTGACCATCTATTTCGTGACCGCCCCGCCCCTCGAGGCGACGATCAGCGAGATCCAGTACACGGACGACCCGACCGGTCCGTCCCCACTGGACGGCCAGATGGTTACCACGAGCGGAATCGCAACGACGGATAACACGACCTACATGGGGAGGTTCGCGATCCAGGACGGCGAGGGGCCGTGGAGCGGTCTCTTCGTCAGGGACGTCGGGTACCCGGTTGCCCGCGGTGACAGCCTCACTCTCACCGGACTTGTGGTCGAAACGAACGGGCTCACGGAACTCGACCTTCTGATAGACGTGGAGACGATGAGCAGCGGCAATCCGCTTCCCACCCCCGCGGTGCTCGACCCGTCAACGGTCGACGCAGAGGAATCCTACGAGGGGGTTCTGGTCAGGGTGGAGGACGTCATCGTCACAGATGACAACCCGAGCGACTGGGCCGTCGCATCGGTCGGGGAGTGTCGCATTGGCCGCTGGAGCGGCTACTCCTACACGCCGGTCATCGACGATGAACTCCACGTGACCGGAGTCGTTGGGGTTACCCTGGAGCAGAACAAGCTCGAGCCCCGCGACGACGACGACATCGAGCCGGCAACCGGTGTGCCGCTGGATGACATGCCTACGGTCGTCTCGATGTCGCAGAACGCGCCGAACCCGTTCGGCGCCAGTACCGGTATCAGCTACGCGCTTCCCACGGACAGCGACGTGCTTCTCCAGGTCTACAGCGTGGCCGGACGGCTCGTGAGGACGCTCGTCGACGGCAGGCAGCCGGCGGGCCGATGGACCGTCGCGTGGGACGGCATGAATGAGAGCGAGCGACCCGTGGCCAATGGTGTTTACTTCTATCTGCTGAGGACAGGGGAGAAGACCGTCACGAAGCGGATGGTGCTGATCGAGTAGGAGGAGATGGGTCAGCCCTACGCTCCGGTCAACGCGATGTCGTGGGGCAGGATCAAGGGTCTCTATCGGTAGGGACGAGAAGACAGCTTTCGTAGCAGATAGTCGAGGAGCCCGGTCTCTGGCGGACCGGGCTCTTCTCAAGCGGCTTGGCTCATCAACTTGCGAGCTGGCATAGTTTGTACAGCTGGGACATGTAACAGAGCGAACCGCTCCCACAGGAGGAGCGGCTCCGTTCCTGAATCGCAGGCCGATGATGAGAAGCTGTGCGAGTCGAAGCCGAGCGTAGAGCCAGTCGGTAAGGTGGTGGTCATGGCTGTGAATCGGTGGTCGAGGTCAGAACGTTGCAGGATGCGGTGTTTCACACATCCTCTCGTGGGGGAGCACGGGTTCACCCTGACGGAGCTGATCGTTGCCATTGTAGTTGTGGGCCTGATTGGATCCGCCGGCATCACGGTATACCTCGGAACGCAGCGGTCGTGGGCCGGAAGCGCGGCTCTTGCCGATGTGCAGCGGGATGCGGCGTTCGCCATGGACATCATGGTGCGTGGTATCCGGAGCGCGAGTAGCGTTGACATCGCTGCCGGGGCAGACTCGATGGACGTCATCTTCAGAACGGGCACCTCTGACAGCGTGGGGGCGACATACTACGTCGATGATCAGGACCGTCTCATCGACATGAGCGGTCGCGTCCTTGTGGCGAACGTGGACTCGATCCGATTCTGGAGCTCCGACGGCAAGACAGTCAACATGGATATCACGCTGAGACATGACCTGGCAACACCGGATCGTGCGACCGACGATCAGGCGATTCTGGTGTCGACGAGTGTCGTTTGCAGGAACTAGTACTGATGTCTCGCAGCCGACCTCGGCCCAGCCAGGCCGATCTCGGCTGAACCACGCTGCGAGCAGATCTGGCTCCGGAGCGAGGCGATCGAGGAGGAAACAGATGACTGGGACGACTGGCTCACGTTTGTTGAGAGGGGCTTGGAGACGGGTAGGGTCAAGAAGCGGTTCGAGCCTGATCGATGTCCTCGTGGCGGTTGTGATGGTAGCGATCCTGATCGTGCCGATCTTCGACGCCTTCGTCCGAGGTCGCTCATTCATCTCGCATCGTGGGGAGACGAGGATGGCGCTGAAGCTGGTGGAGAGGAAGGGCGAGCAGCTGTTGCGGGCAGGGTACGGATCACAGGGCAGTGACAGCGATGTCTCGAGCACCAACCTAACGTCGGGTTCACACCCGACCGACCCATCCATCCTTGTGAACTCGCACGGGGACAATGACACCGGAAACGACGTCATGGGCAATCTCACCTGGACAGTCGTCGACGTGCCGTGGACGACACCGGGTGATGACATAGATGTAAAGACCGTAACCATTGCGCTTGTATGGCCTCAGGCCGACCCAAGAGACAGCGTTTCACTGACACTCGTGGTGGCGAGGTAGTACCACACGGATAGCAGTGCATTTGTCTCGATCTCAATGCTCGATTCTTGGAGGAGGTCACTCAATCTTCCGGAAGACCATCAGACGATTGGCACGATCGAGTGTGCTCACGGGCGAGGCGGGTTCAGCGATGGGAATTGTGCTCATTCTGCTGTTCGTAATGACGATTATGGTGATGACTCTTGTTGAGATGGGAAGCCAAGAGGGAGCTCTTGCCGCCCGCGCACTGAGGAAGTCTGAAGCGCTCTTTCTGGCTGAATCCGGCATCGAGCTGACCCACGCCTGGCTCGAAGCCCAGAGTTCACCCCCCAGCGGCACCGAGGAGTTCCACCCGTTTGGCGAGGATGCCATTACTGTCGGCGATGGCGAGTGTACGATGTCGATCATCCCTGATCCATTCAATGCATCACTCGACCCGGAGATCTACACGCTCGTATCATCCGGGACGCGGAATGGGCACACGCGGCAGGTGGAAGTCGACGTCTCGCCAGACATCTTCTCCAACTACCTGTACTTCACAGACAAGGAGAAGATGCCCGGGAACGGAGGTCCTCTCTGGTTTGGCACGCCCGACGTGATAGACGGTCCGCTCTTCACAAATGATCAGATCAGCATCATGGGAGATCCAACCTTCATGGGCACCGTCTCCAGCGCCTACGGAGGGTCAGACGACAACAACTCATCTCACGATCCTGAGTTCCTCTACTGCAACGGCAGTCCGCATAACCACATCGAATCGGACGCTCCAAACAACGCACCCTATGACAATCCCACCTTCGCAGAAGGCTATGTCCTCGGCGCGCACGAGGTGGACTATCCGACTCATAGCCTCGCTTTCGATCTCCGAGATGTAGCCGACGATGGCGGGATCAGTATCTCGGGGAACTACGAGATCGAGCTCGGCCGCGTGGACGAGGTCTCGGGCGAGCCGATGTATGGGTACGTCAGCTATCGGAAGAACAACAAGCCCTGGACCGACGTCGAGATCAGCTCGTTCAATGGCATTTTCTACGTCAACGGCAGCTTTAGCGTGAGTGGAGTTCTCGATGGTCAATTGACGCTGGTCACGAACGGCAGCATCGACATCATCGGTGACGTCACGTACCTGGACAGCGATCAGAATGGTCCTCTGGAGGGGTGTGATGATCTGCTCGGCATCGTCGCCGGTACCGACATCAATGTCGCATGGAACGACGCAAACTCCGATGATTGTGTGATCCATGGGGCCTTGATGGCACTCGACAACTCTTTCCGCGCCGACAACTGGAACACCGGTAATCCACGCGGCACACTAACTGTTTGGGGGTGTATCATCCAGGGCTTCAGAGGTTCCGTCGGGACGAGCGAGGTCGGTGACGGGGGGGGCTGCGTGATCCTGACTGGATATGCGAAGGACTACCACCACGACACGCGCCTTGAGTACATGACTCCACCAGGGTTCTACCAATTCATGCAGACGGGGCTCTACATCCGCCTCGCGTGGCGCGAGGTGCCCGTGAGCTAGATCCAGAGCCCCCGATGTCCACGATTGCCCGCAAGCGGAATGGTTCGTGCCGCCCGTCAGTCCTAGAGCGTCCTCAGCTGTTCCTCGATGCGCCCGCGAAGCGCGGCGTCGCCCGCCAGGTCCCTGGCAGTCTCGAGTTCCACGCGCGCCTTGTCAATGCGCCCCTGCACTATGAGCATGTTGGAGAGACTGGCGTGGGGAAGCGGTACGTCGGGGTCCTGCCGGATCTCCTCGCGGATCTCCCGCTGCGGCAGGAGCTTCTCGGTATCCAGAGCCTCGGGAGCGGTTGTCTCGGATGGGCCGACTACGACGGCGACGGGGACCACGACCTCGCGATGGCCGGTATGTCGGATCTCGGCCCGGTCGCGCGCGTCTACGCCGACGACGGCACGGGCCACTTCGAGTGGGATGGTCAGGTGCTTGTCGGGGTGGAGAGGTCCTCAGTCGACTGGGGCGATTACGACGGCGACGGCGCCCCGGATCTCGTACTCACGGGCTTCGAGGGGGGCGACCGCTGGACCGTGTTCTACGAGAACGATCCGCCCGGCATCCTGAACGACACTGGAGACCACGGTCTCCCACCCGCCAACCTCTCCGACACCGAGTGGGGTGACTATGACGGGAACGGGGATCTCGATCTCGCGCTCACGGGCTGCACGGCCATGACCGGCCCGGACATCGCCAAGGTGTACGAGAACGATGGAACGGGCGTTTTCACGGAGGTTGCTGATCTCTTGCCGCTCTACCGCAGCTCGGTCGCCTGGGGCGACTACGATCTAGACGGAGACCTGGATCTCGCCCTGTGCGGCTACGATGGCGTCGGTCTCTACACAGTCGTCTACGAGAACACGGGAACCGGGTTCGTCGATTCCGGATTCCAGTTCCCGGGCATGTACGAGGGCGCGCTATGCTGGTGCGATGTGGACGGCGACTGCGACCCCGATCTCTTCATGGTCGGAGGCGATTGGTCGAACAAGTATGCGGTCCTTTACGAGAACCTGTGCTTCCCGACAGGCGTGACGAACGGCTCCGAGATGGTTCCGGACGGCGTGGGTCCGATTCTGAACGCAAACTATCCCAACCCATTCAACCCGACGACTACGGTGCGCTACTTCGTTTCCGAACCTGGCCGCGTGAGTCTCGCCGTCTACTTCTGCAAGCTGACTGCGGGCGGCGCCGCCGATACCAAGAAGATGATCCTGGTCAAGTAGTATCAGCGCAATCGAGGTCCGGCAGATCGGCGCTATCGGAACAGCGCCTTCAGCGAGCCCCGCGACAGCATCTGAACAGGCGCGACGCAGTCCGGGCAGCCGACGTCGTAGGCGCCGACAAGGCCCCACGGGTTGCCGGGGGCGACTGGCGAGTTCGCGCACAAGTGCAGGTCGCCCGTGAACACGTCGCAGAAGAGCGGGTCGTCGAACGAACAGCTCGAGTGCGTTCCGACGAGGCTGTCCCCGGCTGCGTTCCCGAAGACACAGCAGTGGGTAGTTACGGGGAAGTTGGTGTAGCCGTGGTTATGGATCGCATTTCCGATCTGGCTGAATGAGAGAATGCATCTCTGGACGGTGGGCGAGGAGCTCATCATGAGCACCATGCATCCGCCGTGATCCGCGCTGTTCCACGCGAAGGTGTTGCCCGTGATGTTCGGCGTTGCGTTGAACAGGCACAACCCGCCTCCGTAGCCGCTGGGGTCACTTACCGTGTTCCCATAGAAGACGCAGTCCGTGAGCGCTACTGGTCCGGCGGAGTGGGACTCGATGTAGGCGGCGCCGCCTCTCCGCATGGCAGTGTTGTTGAGGAACTGTACGTTCGTCAGCGTCGGCGCAGCGCCCTGGTAGCTGCAGAGTGCGCCCCCGTAGTCGCCGGAGCACTCGGAGACTACAAGGTCCGTGATCAACGGCATCGCACTGGACCTGCGCATGAAGGCCCCGCCACCGAGCGTGGAGGCGGTGGCTTCGCAGTTCGTGAAGTGGCAGTTCGCTATCGTCGGAGAAGAGCCTGCGATCAACATCCCACCGCCGTAGCCGGCAAGTCCGTTTGCTACCGTGAGCCCGGACACCAGGGCTGCCGGCGTCTCTCCCGATTCGAACGTGAAGGCCCGGTCTGCTCCCTCGCAGTCGATGATGGTGACTTCGGGTCCATCTGTGGAGACGAGTTCGATGTCCCTACCGCCGAAACTGAGCGCGCGGTTGAGCAGGCCGGAGTAGGTGCCCGGTCTCACGAAGACCGTGTCGCCGGGAGCGGCCCAGGAGACACCCGCTGTGAGATCCTCGTAGTTACCGTTGCCGGTCCAGTCCACGTAGCGGTGGTCTGCAAGTCCGGGGGGTTGCCATGGTGAGGCAGAGAACAGTTGCCAGGAGCAAGCGGAACATGGGTTCCTCCTTTTCAGCATCTGTCGTGTGGCGCGGGAATCACGGATGACAACACGTTGAGTCTCATCAATCAGAGATGACGACACGTTGAGTCCCATCTCTTCCTTCCGAGAGTCCGCTTGTTTCGTATGTGTTGTCGAACGGAAATGTAGGCTCGAACTGCTTGCTGACGCGCGGCAGGTATCCCGTTGTCTGGGACGGGAGCGACTCGTCAGGGCGCCTGTCGGCGTCGGGCGTCTACTTTATGAAGCTCGAGGTTGGCGGGGCGCACGTCGTGGGGAAGGCGCTGCTGCTGCGCTAGGCAGGGGCCTCCGAGCAGCAATCACCAGATCACGCACAGGACTCCGTGTCGAGAACCTGAGGTCCTTCGCGCTCGCCTTACCTGTTCGTTGGATCCTGATGTCCCCATGCCCGGACTTGGTGTTGGCAATGGAGGATTGCGGCCTATGTCCGAGTTGTGATAGACCGTCAAGTGTGAGACATGGGCGCAGTTGGAAGTGGGACTACGCATTCTGTTTAGAGGAGGTGACAACAATGTACTTGCGCAAGGTACCGTCCACTCATGCGGCCGCGTTTGCCATCGCGGTCGTGCTCGCTGTCGCGCCGGCGTCCCTGGCGGGTGTGACGACCATCCCGCCGAGCCCCGCGGAAGCACAGACGCCCACCATCTGCGACTGGCAGGCGAGCCCGGCAGCCGACGGCCCCCGCAACATCACGATCATCGAGAGTCAGAGCGGCGTGGGTGGTCACAGCACGGACGTCAAGTGGCAGACAGTTGCTGTCAGTATGGGCCATACGGCGACTATCGCAGATCAGAGTGCTCTCGGCGACATCACCAATCTCGATGGAACCGACATCCTTATCGTATCGTCCTCAGTCATCGAACTCCCTGCCGGTCACGTGCAGACCATCCTCCAGTTCGTGGAGAGCCACGGTCCGGCCTATCTGCAGGGCGAGTACCTCTCCACCCTCCCTGGGAACCAGGCCTTTGTTGAGATCGTCAATGGTCTTGGGGGTTCGTTCACTGTCTCGGGTACGATCTCCGGCGATCTAGAGCCCATGAATGTGCTCGGCTCCCTCGCCACTGATCCCAACGCGGTGCCGTCACTGCCGTTCTTCTGGTACGGGTGTGCAGGCACCGGTGACGCCACGATCGAGAACTTCCTGGAGTACGGTGGCAACTACTTCGGCTGGATCTTCACGCCGCCCGGCAGCCCCCGTGTGCTGATTCACACGACGGACCAGGATTGGGTCCAGAATATATACGGCAATCCCGAATCTGTAGCCCTGATGGAGAATATCCTGACCTACCTCGACGATGCGTACTCGCCAACTGAGAGGTCCACTTGGGGCGCGATCAAGTCGCGCTTTCGCTAGGATTTCGCATACCGCAGACGCACGAGGCCGCTCCTGGGGGGGGCGGCCTCGCTGCTTGAGGATGGTTCCATATCAGCGGTAGAGAGCCTTGATGACGCCCCAGGCCGAGGTCTCGACGGGATTGACGTCGCACTCGCAGTAGGGGAGCACGCCGGTGAGATCCCCCGTCTCGACATTCTGTGCGAACTTGATGCCGAGATGGTTTTCGAACACCTGCGGTTCGGTCGGCGGGAAAAGCGAGAAGTAGCAGACGTGCATCCACCCGTACTCGCCCAGTTCGCAGCCGCTCTCGTCCGGCTCGAACTTAAGCGTCGGGCCGTCGAGAGGAAAATGGGGGTCGCCATCGCAGTCGAATTCGCTGTACATGTCGACCTCGCAGCTGTCCTCGCCGTACGCGAGCCCGGCCGGAATCAGATGTTCGAAGTACCCGACGTCACAGGCGCATTCACAGCCAGTGAGAGCGAGATAGATTGTTGTGTGGCTGATGCCGTGCCCGCCGTACTCTGTGGTGTCCCAGTAAATGTGATAGCAGTACTGCCAGTAGCCCGGGTAGCCCGCCGGTGTGGCATCAAAGGCGAGACCAGTGCCCCAGATAGCGTCGGCAGATACCACTGTGGAGGCTCCGAGGCAGAGCGCGAGGATTGCGCACACCACGATTGCCCTTGCTTTCATACTCATGACCCACTCTCCCGATACGGAGATACCTATGCGCCGGCCGCCCTGTGGCGCGCGGCCTGACGATGACCGGTCACTATAAACCTTGCTCATATTACTACTCTGAGGCGATAGCATCAAGTACCAAATGCAGGATGCGAGCCGCCCGGGCCCTTCGGCCTGGGCGGCTCGCATTTCGATGGGAAGCGTGAGGCGTATCTCAGCGAACGCGGCGTGCCCCGGCCTCCAATCTTCGTGGTTGTCCCATCGGCGTGGGGGTGGACCGCTATGCGTCAGAAGGCCGCTCCGGAAGCGAGAGCCACCAGGTCATGAGGACCATCGGAACAGGGTAGGTCACGCGCACGCGATAGTCCCGGGATTTCGTCGGGTCCCATCCAGCTCGCTCGAACACCCCATGGACAAGCTCCGGATATCGGCGGATTCCCCTGATGGCGATGTTGCTCATGCCCGGACCCAGGTTCCCGACGGGTGTGGCAAGATCCAGGGTGTTCAGCCTGCCATGAAGTCTCGGGAACCGGACAGTCTCAGCTTCCCTGCTTGAGCAGTGCTCGGTTTCATTGTAGACTGGATTCTCGTGAGAGATCTCCACAGGGGCTGTATCCCGGCGGAGTTGCTTGCATCACAATGTGTTGTCACGGTCGTCTTATGGTCTGCAGTCTGTCTGATGCGGGTGGAGACCAAGGAGGGAACAATGGAGAGAAGTCTCGCCGGAATGGGCCTGCTGCTCGCGGTCGCTGTTGTGCTGTCCCTGTCCGTGTCTGCGTGGGCGGAGCTGCCGGGGGATGTTGAGGAGTTCGTGAACCACCTCGGCTTCCTTGGATACGAATCGGAAGAGAAGGACACCTACATTAGCGTGACGCACGACGAGAAGACGAGCTTCACGCTTCAGGAATACGAAGGAGGGATCCTGGTCCGGGGATTCTACGGAGGCAGCGAGTACTCGAAGACCCACAAGGGACAGTTCCTCGACGTAGTCAACGAGCTGAACGTTTCAGCGACAGTGATGCGCGCGTTTGTGGACAGCGATGGGGATCTTGGCCTTGAAGCCTGGTTCCCGGCAGACTACGACAAGGTCCGCTTCGCGATCTTCGTTGAGGCGTGGCAGAGTGATACCGGAGACCTTCTTCTGTCGAGGTATGACGACCTGGCCGAGTTCCTGGAGTAGCTCAAGGACACATGGTGGGTTCGGAGAAACAGGGCCGTCCCCGTCTTCAGAGGATGCCAGTGGCGAGACTCAAGGGTGGCTACAACATCGGCCTCGCCGGGAGGCCCGTGTCGCGCGTCGTCGACCTGGCGGTTCCGGGCAGGCTCGTTCTGCCGCTTGTGAGCCGGTGCTTTCGCTTCAAAGATATTCGCGTCGAAGAGGGCGCCCGCGTTTCCGCTTGGACGGTTCTCGCGACTGATCCAAAACGTTTTTCGGCTCCGCTCATCGCAGCGTATGGTGGGACGGTGCGCCTTGACGAGATCGCGGGCCACATAGTTCTCGAGTCCCTGCACGGGACGCTATCCAGCGGTTCTTCGGGCTCAGACAGGGATGCTCAGGCAGGCGCACGCGATGGTTCAAGGGGAGCAGGCGCGTCGGGTGGCTCACCTGCCGATATCCGCGACCAACTTGTCACTCTTGGAGCATGGCAGTTCATCACCGACGCCCGCACGGATCTGCCGGTGGATCCTGCCGGCACTGCCAAAGCCATCATTGTCTCAACGATCCATCTTGAGCCTTTTGTCGCGAGCGCCGAGGCGCTTCTGCACGGGAGGCTCGATTCGTTCGTTCGCGGTCTCGAGTACCTTCACGAGCTCACCGAAGGTGGGATCGTTCACCTTGCCGTTGCCGATGATGCGGGATTCGTGACAGACCTCGCGGCCCTCGTCGTGCATCACTCCTGGTGCCGGTTTCATACCGTGACCCCACGCTACCCGTTCGGTCACCCGCTATTGATTCTGCGGCGCCTCGAACTTGGCCGCGACTCGGACCGTCCGGCGTGGGCGACCCGAACTGCAGGCGTTCTCGCCATCGAAAGAGCCCTCTCATCCGGCGCACCGAGTGTGGAACGCATCATCGCACTCGGCGGTCCGGCCGTCAGCGAGCCGGTCCATCTCAAGGCTGTCATCGGCTATCCCGTTGATGAGATCCTCCAGAACCGCCTCTGCCAAGATGACGTTCGTGTGATCAACGGAGGCATTTTCACAGGCAGTGACGTACCACGAGAGCAATCCGGGCTCGACGTTGAATGCGAAGGGCTGACGATCCTGAGTGAACTCAGGAAACGCCACATGCTCGCCTTCGCTCGGCCCGGGCTCTGGCGAAACTCATACGGCAGGACTTTCGTGAGCCGCCTGTGTCAGAGCGGTCCGGCGGAGCGCTTGAACACGACTCTCGGGGGGGAACTGAGAGCATGCGTTTCATGCGGACAGTGCATGGATGTCTGCCCTGTCGGAATACTGCCCAGCGTCATCCACAAGTTCCTCCACGCGGACGAGATCGATGAGGTGGAGCGCATGCGTGTAGACCTCTGCATCGAGTGTGGTCTCTGCTCCCTCGTCTGTCCGTCCAAGATCGAGCTTCTCTCCGACATGCGCGACGCGAGGCGGCTGATACGCGAGGAGCACGAGGTTCAGGAGAAGCTGGAGGCCAAGGCAAAGCGCGAGGAAGAGAAGAGGTTGGCGGCCAAAGAGGCACGCGCGGCGGCGGAGGCAGGAGCATGAAACTGATTCTGGCCCTCCTCGAGAAGACGCGCCCCCTCTTTCAGAAGGGAGGGCGTTTCACCGCGCTCAAACCGATCTACGATGCCGTCGACACTTCCCTCTTCTCGCCGCTCGCGCGAACATCGCGAGCTCCGCACGTTCGCGACCCCCTCGACACCAAGCGCTACATGTCTACGGTCATCATCGCTGTTGCTCCCTGTCTCCTGGCCGCAGTCCACTTCTTCGGCCTGCGCGTGCTTGCCATGGTGCTCGTCTCATACGCCGCCGGTGGAGCAGTCGAGGTCCTCCTTGCCGTGTTCAAGAAGGACGAGATCAGCGAAGGGCTTCTCGTTACCGGGATACTCTTCCCGTTGATCCTACCTCCCGGGCTGCCACTCTGGATGGTTGCTCTCGGCTCGGCGTTCGGCGTGCTTGTTGGGAAGGAACTCTTCGGCGGCACCGGGAGAAACCTGTTCAACCCTGCGCTCATCGGACGCGTATTCCTGGCGCTCAGCTATCCGAAGGCCATGTCGTCCGGGTGGATCGAGCCCGGACAGGGACTGGTCGGCCGCCTGCTCGAGTACGCGACCGACGCCGTGACGATGGCGACACCCTTGGCAGCCGCGAAGAGCGGCACGTGGGCGGCGCTCCCCGATCTCTTCTTCGGCAACGTCACGGGCAGCGTCGGGGAGACGTCGGCGCTCGCGGTTCTCATGGGGGGAGCGTTCCTCCTCATCATAGGGATCGCCAACTGGCGGACCGTCGCGGCTATGCTAGGTACATTCGTCATCGTGACCGCGGGGATCTATGGTGGAGACCCACACGCGATCATCTGGCATCTCCTGTCCGGTGGACTGCTCTTTGGAACGTTCTTCATGGCGACGGATCCCGTCTCCAGCCCGATCATGAACTCGGCCAAATGGGTCTACGGCGCGATCATCGGGATCGCGACGGCCCTCATCAGGAACTTCACCGGCTATGTCGAGGGCGTGATGTTCGCGATACTCCTCGGCAACATCTTCGCGCCGGTCCTCGACGAGCTCTTTGTTACGGCTCATGTTCGGAGGCTTCGTGAAGAAGGGTAGCCTGTATACGATTCTGTACGCGGCGGTCCTCGGGATCACCTGCGCGGTTGCCCTGACCGCGGTCGATCGCTTCACGGAGACGAGGAAGGTTGCAAATGTGCAGGCGGAGGAGGTTCAGGACATCCTTACCGTGCTCGGCGTGCCGTTCGACACACAAGCGAGTTCGTCGGACCTTCTGGCCGTATATGAATCGATGGTAGGCGAAGAGGAGATCAATGGGCTCACGTTCTTCGTGAGCCGGCATCCGGAAGCAGGCAAGCTCCTGGCGACGCGTTTCTCCGGACCGGGGTTGTTGGCTCCGATCGAAGGACTCATCTGTCTCGAGGAGGACATGCGCACGATCTACGCCATCTCATTCTACAGACAGGAAGAGACTCCCGGGCTGGGCGGCCAGATATCGTCCGCGGATTTCCAGGACCAGTTCCGTGGGAAGATGATCGTGGGACCATTGGGGTATGCCGGCATCCACCTCGTCAACGACGGTGCCGATCAGGTGAACGAGATCGATGCCATCACCGGAGCGACGATGACCAGCGACAAGGTCGAGGACATGCTGAGCGAGATCATCAAGAAGATCATTGCGAGGAGCGGAGCCCATGGCGCATAGCGGACCAGTAGTCTGCGCTATCTGCGGAGGATCCGGTCCCTGTGACGGGAAGGGCAGGGAGACACTCCGAGCGGGTGTCTGGGTGACCAATCCGGTCTCCGTCCAGGTGCTCGGTATCTGTTCCGCTCTGGCCGTGACGAACAAGCTCGAGAACGCGCTCGTCATGGGCGCTGCCCTTATGTTCGTCTGTGTGGGCACGAATCTGTTCGTGTCGCTTCTCAGGAACGTGACACCGAGGCGCATCCGGATGATAGCGGAGGTGGCCATCATCGCCACATTCGTGATCATCTTCGACCAGGTACTCAGGGCGTACTACTTGGAGATGTCGAAGCAGCTCGGTCCGTACGTCGGTCTCATCATCACCAACTGCATCATCATGGGACGCGCCGAGGCGTTCGCGCTGTCGAACCGCCCGGTTGTGTCGATGCTCGATGGCCTCGCCAACGGTCTCGGGTACGCGGTCGTCCTCGGGATCATCGGGTTCGTCCGAGAGCTCATGGGAACAGGAGCGCTCTTCGGCCACCAGATTCTCGCGGCCGAGTGGTACACGCCGAACCAGCTGATGATCCTGGCGCCCGGGGCGTTCATTGCACTCGGCTTCTTGATCGCTCTCCATAATGCGATCACCGGTGTCAACAAGCCCGAAGGGAAGGGGAACTAGCGATGGCTGAAGTATCACCCCTTGTCATCCTCGTAGCGGCGATCTTCACCAACAACATCCTGTTGGCGAACTTCCTGGGAATGTGTTCGTTCCTCGCGGTGTCGAAGCGCATCGACACCGCGGCCGGGCTCGGAGCTGCCGTGATCTTCGTCACGACGTTCACGACGGCGATTAACTACGGCATCTACCACCATGTGCTCGTTCCAATGGGGCTCACGTTCCTCTCGTACATCATCTTCATCACTGTAATAGCGGCCTTCGTACAGTTCGTGGAGATGTTCGTCGAGCGCTTCAGTCCCGTGCTCTATCACGCGCTGGGGATCTTCCTGCCGCTCATCACCGTCAACTGCGCGATCCTGGGCGTGTCGCTCTTCATGATCATCAGGAACTACACGTTCATGCAGTCGATCGCGTTCGGCTTCGGCGGGGGCGTCGGGTGGACACTGGCGATCATCCTGATCGCCGGGTTGAGACAGAAGATGAGATACAGCATCGTCCCTGTTCCATTCAGGGGCGTCGCCATCGCCATGGTCATCACCGGCGTGATGGCTATGACGTTCATGGGATTCGCCGGCATGGTCACGATACAGTAGGTGAGCGATGATCTTCTTTCTTCCCATACTGGTCTTCGCGGGAATCCTCGTTGCTCTTGCGGTCGTGCTCACGGTTGCGGAGCGATTGCTCGTCAACTACGGCATCTGCAAGATCGATATCAACGCCGGGGATCGCGTTCTTGAGATCGAGGGCGGGCAGACGCTTCTCTCGGCCCTCATCGAGTCAAAGATCTTCATCCCGTCCGGCTGTGGTGGCCGTGGCTCGTGTGGGTACTGCACCATCACCGTGGTTTCCGGCGGCGGCGCGGTCCTGCCGACAGAGACGCCGTTTCTGACCCGATCGCAGGTGCGTTCCGGCGTTCGGCTGGCTTGCCAGGTCAAGGTCCGTGAGGACCTGGCGGTCAGGATCCCGGAGGAACTCCTCAACGTTCAGCTTTTCACGGCGACGGTCGAGAACGTGCGCAGGCTGACGCACGATATGGTCGAGACGCGTTTCGAGCTCAAGGAGCCCGCGGAGATTGAGCAGCGCCCCGGGCAGTACGTGCAGCTGCAGGCGCCCTCGCCGGAAGGACCGGTCTTCCGAGCCTACTCCATCAGCTCGCCCGCGTACGCGACAGGCATCGTCGAGCTGGTCGTTCGGCTGGTGCCCGGGGGGATAGGTTCCACCTACGCGCACAGTCTGAAGGAAGGGGATCCGATAGCCTTGACGGGCCCGTACGGAGAGTTCCGGTTGAGTGAGGATCCGGACGTTGAGATCGTCTGCATCGGCGGCGGCTCCGGAATGGCGCCCTTGAAGAATATCCTCTTCAGTGTGTGCGAGCGCTGGCCGAACCGGAAGTGCTGGCTCTTCTTCGGCTGTCGCTCCGCAAGGGATGTGTTCTACCTCGACGAGTTCCGTGAGCTGGCGAAGAAGAATCCGAATTTCCGCGTCATCTACGCGCTGTCCGATCATGATCCTTGGGATGGGGAGTGGGACGGCGAGACAGGTTTCATCCACGTCTCGGTTGACAAGCACCTTGAGGCAGGCGACGTGAAACGACACGCGTTTCTCTGCGGTCCGCCGCCGATGATCGAGGCCGTCATGAAGGTCCTGGATGAGAAGGGATTTGAAGAGGACGACATCTTCTACGACAAGTTCTAGAAGGAGAAGAGCCATGGCTATCATCACTGTGGCCGACGTGCTGAAGATGGCCGAGGATTTCGAAACGAAGCTCGTCGACTACTACACGAAGATCGCCGAACAAACGACATCGGACGGCGTCAAACTTCTCGCGGACTACATGGGGAGGCACCGCCGCCACCTGTCGGAGGCTCTCGAACGGCTCGGTAGCGCCGAACGGGAGGAACTGTACTCGTTTCCGATCAGGTACGAACCTCTTGCCCTTGACTACACGTGTTTGGAGAGGCGCGAACTTCCCCCGGACGCCACGGCAGCAGAAGTACTGGATATCGCGATCGAGATCGATGGGTGCCTGATCGACCTGTACCGTCAGGTTCTGGCGCAGGACGTCGACCAGGAGGTCAAGGACCTCTTCGAGAGCTTGGTTCAGGCTGAGGAGGGAGACACCATCGAGCTCAAGAAGATCAAGGCGATGGACTACTTCTAGGCCGCATGCAGGTCTTGTCGGAATCAACTTGATAGGCCGCACGCGGGTCTTGGTCGGAATCAGCTTGACTGGTCCGGCCGGACATCCGAATCTCGCGGTGGCGCAAGCACTATCAGGGAAGCGTCCCGTGCGATATCTGGAGAGAGGTGACAGAATGCGCATCATGTTTCTTGTTCTTCTCGCGCTCGCCGTTGGTCTTGTGCCGGTCCTGGCGGTCGCTGCCGATGCTGCGGGAAAGCCCGCGGAGAGCCTGCGGGCAAGACGATCTTCGTAGAGAGCAAGTGCGCCTTGTGCCACACGGTGTATGCTGAGGGCATAGGTGAAGCGCCGAAGGAAGGTGATGAGACAGCCGAAGGCGACGAAGAAGCAGCGGCAGGCGAAGAGGGCGGGAGCGACGGGCTGTCTGATCTGTCGACCTTCGGCGCTTCCCACAAGAAGCTCGATTGGCTCCACCGCTTTCTTGTTGAGAAAGAAGAGATGGACGGTGTGAAGCACGTGATGGGTTTCAAAGGGACCGAGGAAGAATGGGCTGCGCTGTCCGGCTGGCTTCTGAGCCTCGGCGCGCCCGCGGATACGACCGAAGGCGAGACAGAGATCCCGGCCGAGAGCGCCATTGAAACGGGCACACAGACAAGCGAGTAATCAACAGTGATCTACTGGGTACTGGTAGTGGGCGCCGGCGCGCTGGTTGTGTTGCTCCTGGTTCTCAGGAGAATGATGAAATCGCTCGCGACGCGCCCCGAGAGGATTCTCGCGTTCCTGGCGATGGCGGTCTTTCCCGCCCTCTGGCTCGCGGGAATGATGAGCTACGCCGACCATGAGTTCAAGAAGGTCTCCTTTTGCATACAGTGTCATGAGATGGGGGAGCATGGGGAGAGCCTTACCAGCGACAACGATGAGTCGTTGGCGGCCGTGCATTTCAGGAACAGTCGCGTTGATCGGGAGACCGCGTGCTATCAGTGCCACACTCGACCCGGGCTGTCCGGGCTTGTGGAAGCCAAGATGAAGGGGCTGCACGATGTCTACGTTTATTATCTTTGTGAGTCCCCCGAGGAGCTGGAGCTTCATGGAGAGTACGACACGAGCATCTGTCTGAAATGTCATGGTGAGGCCGAGAGCTTCCTTGAGGGGTGGGGTCACCAGGCGATTCTGGAGGAGCTGCAATCGGGTGAGATGTCGTGTCTGGAGTGCCACGATGTGGCACATGAACTGGATGACTAACATGAAGAGCATGTGGAAGCCATTCGCCAACAAGCCGCCCGTTCACATCATGCGATGTGGAGTGCTGGCACAGGTCCTCGGAATCCTCGCTATGTCGGTCATGCTGTTCACGAAGATCCCGCTTGTCACGGTGATCTGCCTTCCGGCGGGCGCGGCTCTCATCCTGCTCGGATGTCTGATCTGGGCGTGGGCCGTGTTCTGGACGTCGTAGGATAGAACCGGCAGGGCCGCAGCGCGGCTGTCGACCACTTGAATGTGCGTGAATGACGAGAACAGGAGAGTTGGCTGTCTCGAGGGAGCCCCGGAGCTATGCCGGGGCTTCTTCTTGTTTGTGCCGGCCATAGCGCGCGGCGCCGGGGATGGTGCTGTCGATTGGCGACCGAAACGGAACCGGGTGCCAGCGGGAGGTGGAAGGGATTCGCCAATATCTTGGTGGTAGCGAATCCCCCCGATTGTGCTTGATTGTAGTGGGGGAAGGCAGCTATACTGGACGTGATCGAGATGGTGGCCCTCTTGTCCCAACCCTTCACAGCAGAGGGGGATGATATGAAGGCGATAGTGAGTGTGTTGATGCTGGCCGGCATGGTCCTCGTGATCTCATCTGCAGCTATGGCTGGCACGATCTACTGGACGCCGGCGCATGAGCTGGCGCCACAGGGGTACAGCTGCAGGATGGCGGCCGGCGATCTGGATGGAGATGGGGACATCGATGTCTCGCTGTTCGCTGCAGTTCCGATCAACCAATTCTGGAATGTAGGTACACCCACGGAGCCTGCATGGCAACTCGGTCCCTCGCCGTATCAGGATGTCCCATCTTGCATTGCCCAAAACGGTGGTCTGGGAGACCTTGACGCC
>JAUWBY010000272.1 GCA_030609605.1 Candidatus Eiseniibacteriota bacterium | reverse complement strand
AGGACACCGCGGAAACTGCCATAGACCCGATCGGACGCAATCGGCGACAAGAACTCTCCCGACTTCAAGCGCGGGTGCATGAGTTCACGGTAGAGCGCTTCGCTCACCTGATAGCCGCTGTTGAAGTCGATGAGACCGGTTGTCTGTCCGTTCAGCAGAGCAATCACGGCTCTGTTGGGATTGCAATTGCTGTCGAGCGCCACAGTCGCCAAGACTGTGCCGTCGGCAGTGCGGTACTCTATTCGATTGCTGATGCGGAGAGACTCCCCACGAGCGGCGGCCCTGAGCGCGCTCAGGAGACAACGAGGCTGATCCAGCAGCGTTTCACGCGCGTAGTTGAGGACGAACAGCTCTTCGGCGGATACACTGCAGCCGGCTCCGACGCTTTCGTAGCTGAGTTCCGGGTGCCAGCAAAGGAATCCGGTATCTTCTTCCGGGCGCTCCTGGAAGGTGGAAAGGAGGAGCCCGTCACCCAGCGAGGAGGAAGCACCGGGATCCGATGTTGCCCGTCGCACCACCCGGGGCCAATTCCGCGAACGATCGCCGGTCCGCTCGGTCGAGACGAGATCGACTCCGGCAGTGGGATCGAGGCCGCACACGAAGAAGGAGGATGCGGGCTCATGAGGAGCAGCTCGTGTGATGATGGATGCCAGACGAAGCGTATATGGCTGCGGAATTTCGGCGGACGGTATTGGATTGCAGGATGTCGCCCTCAGGTCTTGTCTGAACTGATACCACTCCTTACCGGAGGTCTGGCGGGATTCACACATTCGGCATCCAACTGACAGCGCCACGCCGAGCAGAGCGAGACCGACAACAAGGCAGGGGATCATCAGACCAGGACGGTGATGAAGCATATTCCGCAGCTCGGTTGCCTTGCTGAGCATCCATGATGAACGCGGGCTCGATGTTGAATCCGCACATCTCTCCACCCACGATACCTTCCCAGATCAACATCATACCACATTCACTCATCGTGTTCAATCTCACACCCCCCTTCCTTTTCGAGCTTCCATCTCGCTGCCGCCCCAAAACAACCCCTCGCCCACCGCGGCCTTCGCTCGCGCGCGCTTCTCGGCCTGCCTGGCCGAGTGCTCGGCGTTCGCCGCCTGGCTCGCGGCCCTCGCCGCCTCGACCTCCGCGTTGTAGGTCACGCTCATCGTCGCCGGAAGCCCGTGCTCCTCAGGATGCAGGTAGCGGCCCAGCTCATAGCCGGTCTTCGGCGCCTCGACTACGATCCTGTGCTCCTCTGCGTACTTGTCCTGCCGGATGCCCGTGACCATCCACGAGATCTTCATCCCCGGATCACCTCCCGCCACGCGGAAGCTGTTGCCCGTGATCTCATCCGCGACGTAGACGGGCGCGAAGGCGCCGATGCACGTGAGCTGATATCGGAAATCACGATTCAGCGCATCGAAATAGTCCGGCAGCACGACCGTAGCCTCGCCGGCACCGTCCAGAACGACGTTTCCGTTGTAGACGTTCATCATGTCGGGGCTCTCGACGAACGAGTGAGAGAGGTACATGCCCGCCGGGTCCAGCGGGTGGTCGATCTTGAACGACCCCGCCGCTTTCGTCAGCGTGCCGCTCACGTGCGTGTCACCGGCGAAGTAGCCGGCGTAAAGCGTCCCGGCGCCGGTCGGCTCGGAACCGTATATGCTGTAGCACGTCGCGGCACTGGTGCCGTTGTCACAGTCGCCGTACACGCCGTAGAGCCAGCCGAGGCTGTTGCTGGAGTGTGCTTCGCCTATCACACCGTACCCATCGCCGTGGAATTCGCCACCCGTTGTCCACACATCTTCCTGTCTGGCGTCACCGTACACAGCGACCGCATTGGAGGAGGAACCGTAGTACTCCGCGTGCACGACGTGCGGCGTGCCGTAGTCCTGTGCCGAGTAGATCGCGGCGCCGTAGTCCCCGATGTTCTCTCCGTCAACTGTAAGATAGCCTGGGGGCTCCATGCCCATGAAAGCGAAGGTCGACATCATGACCTTCGTGCTCTCCGTCACTGCGACAGTGGGAAAATCGTCAGCCCCCATACAAAGCCAGCCGCCCTCTTCGGAGTTGACGATCCACATGTTGGAGGAGCCATCCGTCATACCCACATACGATCCCTCGCCCAACCGATCTTCTTCAGCCTCGCCCTTAACGACGACGTTCGGCACGAAGTGGATGAGGTTGTCGTCGCCCGAAACGGGGGGACGAATGGTCAAGAGCTCGTCCGGCCACATTGTCCCGATGCCCACCGTGTCGTAGGTCGCGATACCGTTGCCGATGAAGGTCCAGTCGCCGTCACTGACGCCGGTTCCGGGTTCCCAGGAACCGTTGCCCCAGGCATCCGACATGAGAATGTAGCCATCGTTGGCCCCGGTCGTCAGGGTGAATCCATTCATCCGTACGTAGCCCTCGAAGAGACCGGCAAGACTGCTGCCCGAGGCATATGCCTTGACCGCTGGACCACTGCCGGTCGACAAGGCATAGACGCCCGCGCCGGTTCCGTTCGTGCTCCCGTAGAGCGCTGCGGCGCTGCTCGTCACGTTGTTCACTCTGAAGTACCCGCCGATACCCGAACCGGTGTTGGTCACACTCATCGCCATGGTGCCGGAGCCGACCGTGCCGCTGTACGGCAGCGTCAGTCCGGCAGCCTCATCGGCCTCACCCGCCCGGAGCGCCGACGGTACGCTCGCCAGCTTGAGCCGCGGGTAGAGTATCTCGCCGTTGACCGTGAGCTCAACGTAGTACGGCGGCGTATCGAAGTCAGGCAGCGGTGATACGAACGACCCGAGTTCGATGTTGAACCACCCCTGGATGATGGTCACGGAGCTGTGCGTCTCCGGCCCCCAGAGCGGCGTGCCACCAGCTTCAGCGGCATAGATGCGGGCGTCGATGTCGTACGTCGTTCTCACATGATCACCCGACGGGTAGTCAGCGAGGTAGCCCTGGAACCACACGGTCTCCGCGACGTCCCTCATGGGCGACGTCTCATCGAGGTCTACCGAGCGCGCCGATGTGGTACCCGCGACAACCAATCCTGCCACCAGAACCGCGGCAAGGAACACCCACCCAACGTATCGCTTTGTCATTCTGTACATCTCCTTCCAGGAAGTCCCGAAACCTGAAGTGAGTGATACAACGCACGACTGCGTCATTCCGTTCGTATCTAGGCCCCATGGGTACAACTCATCTGCGAGTCATGTCAAGAACATGCTGACAGGCCATGCAGGTTCTCGTAATAGCTTCGGGGCCTCACTGCCTTCTCTTGAGTGCCCAGGGTCCGGGAGCTACCCAGGTTCCGTCGAACTGCCTGCCCTCCGACAGTGCGAGAGCGACGGGTCCCAAGAATACACTAAGGTCGAGCACTGCCTTCTTCAGCTCATCCGGGGCGCGATCTCCGAGACGGGTCCTGCGAATGAACG
>JAUWBY010000352.1 GCA_030609605.1 Candidatus Eiseniibacteriota bacterium | reverse complement strand
GTGTCTGGTGCGATTCTCCGGAACAACAGGCGATCGGTCAAACGTGCGTCTATCATGACATGACTGTGGCCGCTGGGCAACCCCTACCAGCAGCTACGGCCGCGGGGCAACCCCTGCCAGCGGCTAGATCCGCTGGGCAACCCCTAACGGCGGCTAGATCCGCTGGGCAACCCCCGACACAATGCGATGTAGCTTCTCACCACCGCCTCTTCCCGCTGCCAGAACCTCCTTGTGGGTCGTCTTGTGCCCACTCCCGGGGACCGCCAGATTCGTAATGAGTGCCATACCCATCACCTCCAGCCCCAACGCCCGTGCCGTCTGAACCTCCAGTACGGTCGACATCCCGATCGCGGAGCCACCGATTCGACGCATCATCCGTATTTCGGCGGGAGTCTCATAGGTCGGCCCAAGCGCCCCAATGTAGACTCCACTCCTGAGCGTCACTCTCTCCGCAGCGGCCACAGCCACGGCCTGCCGGCGGAGGCGCTCAGAGTAGGCACCGCCCATTCTGAATGTTGGTGCAGGAAGATGTCGCGGTCCCCAGATGAGCGAGAGCTGGTCCGTTATCAGCATGAGGTCACCAACTTCGAAGCCGGGGTCGAGTCCACCCGATGCGTTCGTCACGACGATGATCCGCACACCCAGCTCGGCCGCCAGTCTCACTGTGAACGTGACTTCCAGCGGCGCGTACCCCTCATAGAGGTGGACACGCCCGGCGAACACGATCGCCCTCTTCTCGCCGACTTCTCCTACCATAAGTGCACCGCGATGCCCGGCTACTGCGGTCGTTGGAAACCCGGGGATCTTCTCGTACGGCACGGTGAGGTCGGGTTCGAGCATGTTCGTGAACGACGACAACCCGGATCCAAGAATGACGCAGATGTCGGGGCGCCCCACTCCAAGATCCCGCAGCCGAGCTGCGGCTCTCTTGAGCGCTTTCGACTCAGTGCTCTTCATTCCAGATCCCATCATTTCCCCCAAGTCCGCTCCCCCACATCCGCCAGCATCACAATCGCGTCCTCTCCGTTGTCGGAGTAGTATCCCCTGCGAATGGCCACGGGTCTGAATCCGTAGCGTTCATAGAGACCTATGGCCCTCTCATTGGACGAACGCACCTCGAGAGTCGCCAGACGCACTCCTTGTTCACACGCGATCCGGATTCCTTCGGTCAAGAGCCGTTTCGCAACACCTCGCCCCTGCCTCCTCGCCGTGACCGCCACATTCCCGATGTGGAACTCATCCTCTATGATCCAGCCGATGATATAGCCGACAACTCGACCCTGCTCCTCGACGACGAGAGCAAGTGTCGGAGGTGAGCGCTTGAGATCAGCCTCGAACGCCTGTCTCGACCACGGGATTGGGAACAACTCCATCTCAATGGCACACACATCGTCGAGGTCACCAAGCTTCATGGCTCGGGGATTGATGGGTAGCGTGGGCATTGTGCATCCCTCAGCGGTATCTGCAGAGCCCGCTCGACCTTGTGCCCCCAGGTTCATATGCCCCTGAGATAGACCGGCTCAAGGCCATCAAGCTCAGGCGCTTCACCTTCGCCGGCCGCCCGAGCTGCGAGTGCCGCCAGCACCACCGGATCGCCGGCATCGACGCTTCGCTCGGGTACTGACAGATCGTCACCAAGAACGGTTTTGAACTCGTGAGCATACCTGGAGGCTCCAGAGCCTACCGCCTCAACCATTCGGCCACCGGCTGCATCCAGCGCCAGACATGCGGCCTCCTGCGGGCCGAGCGCGGTGTCCTCTGAGAGACGCTCCCGCCCCCGCGCAGCATCGAAAAGCGCGCAGTAGACCTCTCCCCTCCTCGCATCGATCGCCGAGAGAATCAACCCGTCGCACAGAGGCGCGCTCAACGCAAGCGCCTCGGTCGTAGAGACAGGCCAGACCGGCAGCCCTGTGGAAACGGCCAGCCCCTTGGCGGTCGCCATGCCGACTCTCAAACCACTGAACCTGCCGGGTCCCACTGCGATGGCTATGCCGTCCAGGTTCTCAAGAGCGACTCCTGCCTCGCGAAGGACAGTCGAGACAGCCTCCATCAGGCGTTCTGCATGCCCTCGCTCCACACGCCGCTCTGAGACAGCCACAAGCCTGTCCCCATTCACCACCGCGACGACTT
>JAUWBY010000104.1 GCA_030609605.1 Candidatus Eiseniibacteriota bacterium | reverse complement strand
GGCGCCTCGCTCATGTTGGCTGAGCCGGCAGGGCTGATGTACCTGAGCACGACGAACATGCTGGGCGGGCTGATCATTGGTACGCCTGCCACGGGTCTTTCGCTTACGGCGCTTGAGTGCCAGTACCCGGACGCTGAAGGCGTTGTCGTTGCTGCGTCTGTGATGTACATGAACCTGGGCTGCGCTGGCGCGTTCACGATCCTTCCGGATCCTGGCCAGGGCAACGTGGCTACCGACTGTAATGTCGATCTGGACACCTGGTGCGTTCGCACAGTCCTCTCACACGGAACCTCCGGCAACCTGGGTATCTGCATTGACGAAATCGATGTTCCGGACGGCGACTGTGAGCCGGTCACGCCGGTCGAGACGTCAAGCTGGGGCGGCATCAAGGCGCTCTACAGGTAGACGAAGGACATCTGCACCACGGGACTCGGGTACTTTGAGGGCGGGCGGCTTCATGCCGACCCGCCCTCATCTTTGATGTCATGCCGAAGCTGACGGTCTTGCGTGGCGGGCAGTTGCTGAAGATATCGTCTAGTCGCAGCGACAGGCCGGAGCTTCAACTTGCGCCTCTGGGCGGACGATGCTAAACTGTAAACTCATGCAGGAGACAGACTACACGCGGTCCCTTGGGCCGCGCTGGGAGAGAACCAGGAGGGTGAGTTGTTCAAACGCGGCATTCCGCTCTTCGTGCTTCTGATGATCCTTGCGGCAGGGTGTGCCGTTCAGGAGAAGCCTGCGACGCCCGGTGGCCCGTTCGAGATCGCGGTCCTCGTGACAACGGGCACTCGCGGTGAACTCGAGCCTTGTGGCTGACACGGAGGCCAGAAAGGCGGGCTGGTCCGGAGGGCCGGCTACATCAATCAGACTGCAAGCGAGACACAGTACCACCTGGTTCTTGACGGAGGCGGCTCGCTTTCGCGCAAGGGTTTTGAGCGCGTGATGGTCGACAACACAACTCTGCGCGGCATGGCGCAGTCCGGCTGTGACGCGACGACGATCGGCGTGGTTGATCTCTCCATGGGCGCGTCGTATTTTCTCGACCGCATCGCTGAGTCAGGACTCACGGTCGTGTCGGCGAACGTGCGCGACGAGACCACCGGCGATCTACTTCTGAAACCGTATGTGGTCGTCGAGAGAGGCGGGATCAAATTCGGCATCACGGGTGTTCTGAGCCCGGATCTCAAGATACGGATTGACAAGAACGTCGAGAGTCACGGTATTACCGTGAGCGACCCCGTAGAGGCTCTCAGAATGTACGTCCCGGAGATCAGGAAGCAGGTTGATTTCGTGGTTGTCCTGAGTCACTCGGGTCTGACGCGCTCCAAGGACCTCGCCAGCGAGATCGAGGGCATAGATATCATGGTCATGGGCAATCACAATGCGCATTCCGCACAACCGTACGAGGTTGGAACGACACTCATGATGCAGCCCGGCTATCGGGGGCAGGCAATGTGTGACTTCAGATTGAGTTTCGACGCTGATGGCACGTACAAGTCCTATTCGGGCAAGGCCGTTGTGCTGGACAACAAGGTTCCCGCCGACGCGGCGATGGCGCTCATGCTCAAGGAGCATAAGCTGATGATCGAGGCGGCGTCGAAGCGCCGGGCTGCGGATCAGGCTAAGGAGAGGCGGCTCAAGCGTGAGGCCCGGAACGCTGCGGCCGCGGAATCCTACAAGGAGGACTGCATCGGTGTCAACGAATCCTGCAAGCGTTGTCACCAGGATAAGTATGATCAGTGGCAAACGACTGCGCACGCGTCTGCTTTTGAGACGCTCGAGAAGAGCCTTCAGTCCACCAATCCAGAGTGCCTGAGCTGTCACACGACCGGACAGAGAGGGATTCCGGGCGACGGATCGGTGGAGGTGCCGGCAAACCTGCGCGGTGTTCAGTGTGAGTCATGCCATGGCATCGGCACGGAGCATGCGAGAGACCGTTCGTACGGTGACATCTCGGTTGCTACGTGTATCGGGTGCCACGATTCAGACAACAGCCCGGACTTCAACTTCCCACGGTATCTGGCGAAGGTGACGCACTAGCGGAGACCCGGCGAGAGCTTGGCGCTGGATCGAACGCGAAGGGCCCGGGACGGTGAGGGGGTGCGCAGCATGTTCCGGACGGTTTCCTCGGCAGTGCTTCCGGCAGTCGTCCTGGCTGCAGTGCTCATCACGGGTATTGCCTGTGCGAACGAAGCACGCGTTCCCGAAGAGAGCGACACAGAGATCGTGATCGAACTCGTCACCGACGACTACACCCTCGAGGATGTGGTTCACGGTGGCGAGTCGTTTGTCAGGGTGGTGGCACGCGGCCTGGAGCATACGGTCGAGCCGGGGCTTCCCGCCCTCCCGGTGCGGGGTGTTCTGGTCGGCGTTCCTTTCGGGGCCGAGCTGTCGCTCGATATCGTCTCGTTCGAGAGCGAGGATCTCGGCGTTCTCGTGATCGAGCCCGCGCCGCGGGGGAGCTTCATTGAGAACGATGGATTCACATTCGCCGTCGAGGACTACGAGATCGACCGGGACTACTATCGAGGCGGTCGGACACATCCTTCTGCAGTTGCGAGCCTGGGATTCGACACCACGCTCAGACACCAGAGAGTCGTTCAGGTTCTTCTCCATCCATTCCAGTACTCACCCTCGACCGGTCGGCTAACACTCCACAGAAGTATCACAGTTCGACTGAAATTCAGCGGCCGTGGCCGTCCCTCCGGGCTGACGGACGTTCGCGCGTACGAGCCCGAGTGGGAGCAGCTCTACGCCGGCACCGTTCTCAACTACGATGGAGCACGAGAGTGGCGGCTCCGTCCGGAGCCCACACAGGCCTGGAAGCGTGCCGAGATGCGTCAGGAGCACGAGGCTTACAAGCTCACCATCGGCGAGAGCGGCATCACCAGATTGAGTTTCTCCGATCTGTCGGCGGAGGGCCTGTCAGGGATTCTGGAGACGGATGAGATAGCCGTCTACCAGCGCTCCTACGATGAGAATGCGGAGAACCCCTTTGTCGAGACCCCTACGCCCATTCTTGTCTTTGACGAGGACGAGAACGGGTTCTTCGACGGTTCGGACTACCTTCTCTTCTACGCGCAGAGCTTCGAAGAGCAGCACATGCCGGTCGGCTATGAGGACCGCTACACTGATGAGAACGTCTATTGGTTCGGTTGGGGTGAGGGGCTGTCCGAGCGCATGGGCGCGCGCACCGCGTGGCACGACTGGACTGGACTGACTCCACCTGTGAGCTTCCGCGAGACAGTGAAATTCGAGGAGGACCTTCACTTCACGCGTTCTCCGGGAAGCAATGTGGTCGACTTCTACCAGTGGACCGACACTTATCCCCTCCCCCCGCTCATTGACGACTACGAGCTCTCGTTTCATATCTACGATATGAACTACTCCGAGGATACCAGGGTACGTGCCCGCTACCAGGGGATCGCGAACAGCAGCCACAGCATCACGATCTCGATCATCGACGGCAGCTCCGTGGAGCACGAGCCTTGGAGCTACTCATTCTTCGGCATCACCACGACAATGGAGAACCACATCTTCGATGTGGCGTCCATTCCTGCCACGTACTTCACCGACGGAGAGAACACGTTCCGGACGCGAGGAACAGTTGGGTCTTCCGGAGCGAACCTCGACTGGTTCGAGATCACATACGGGCGCAGGTACATTGCCCGAGATGGACGTCTGAGATTCACGAGTGGGGGAGAGACTGGTGATATAGAGCTCGAGGTTACCGAGCTCTCAGGCAACGAGATTCGTTTGTTCGACATCACTGATCCACTGGCTCCGACCGTGTTCACGCTCTCTCCCGAGAACATAGTCGATGCAGGTGGCAGCTACACGTTCGTTCTTCAGGACCAGGTAACCGATCTTGCGCGCTATGAGGTCGTGGAAGACGGGAGCTACAGTACTCCGGAGGAGATCGAGAGGCGGGAGCCGGCTAATCTCTTCGAGGAGGAAGCCGATCTCATCGTGATATCCTACGAGGCATTCTCATCCGGTGTTGAGCCTCTGATCGCTCACCGTGAGTCCGAAGGGCACGTCATCACCCATGCCCTTCTGCACGACGTATATGACGAGTTCTTTGGAGGTCTCGTCGATCCGCAGGCCTTCAAGAACTACTTCAAGTACGCGTTCTACAATTGGAGCCGTCAACCACAGTTTGCGCTTCTCGTGGGGGACGCGAGCGAAGACACGCGTGGGCTCCTTTCTACCAGCTCACCCAACTACCTGCCCACCTACATCGCGTCACTTGCGCCCAACACCGACCTCATAGGGAGCGATGAATGGATGGTCTCGTTTGTCGACGAGACGCCCTACCTTCCTCAGATGTACATCGGGAGGCTTCCGGTCGGTTCCGGCGGGCAGCTGAGCAGCCTTGTCTCCAGGATTCTGACCTACGAGAACGCTTCATCGGCCGGCGCAGACTGGCGCAACAGGATTCTCTTTGTGGCAGATGATGCCTGGTCGTACGGCGATGACTTCAACGAGTACACGAAGAAGGAGTCGAGCGAGGGCAAGTTCACATCCGAATCGATCGTGATGGCGGAGACGGTGGCGGCGTCGCCCGCCGGGATGGACACTGTCATGTTCATGCTCAGGCGATACACGGATCCGTACCACGGGGATCTCACGGTGGACAATTTCCGGAACACTATGCTGTTCGTAGAAGGCGAAGTGACACCTGTGCTGCTCGACGCGCTGACGGCGAGTGCGCTGGTCGTCAATTTCCAGGGACATGCGAACAAACATGTTCTGACTCACGAGCGGCTGCTCGTGGATATGAACCAGGGCGAGGATTTCGATTCCATAGGAAACGACGGCAAGCCGTTCATATTCTTCGGTTTTGCCTGCAGCATCGCGAGATTCTTCGATTACTTTGAAGGATCCACAGGCGACGACAGCTTTGCGGAGCAGCTCCTGTTCCTTGACGACGACCGAGGGGCGGTCGCCTCATTTGCGAGCACGGGGCTCGAGTACCTGACCCCGAACATCAGATACAACAAGAAGATATTCGAGGCCATGTTCACCGACCCGACACCGACTGGCCCGCCAGAGGAGTATTTCTGGCCGAGGTGGTCGTTGGGCGGAATTCTCGGAAAGGCCGCAGTCAAGTACGCTACCGGGCCGTCCGGTAGCGCCGCAATGCGCTTCGTGCTCTTGGGTGACCCTCTCCTTCACTTTGAGGCGTCTCCACCGGTCTTCCAGGTCACCGTCGACGGGGTCCCGCACGTCAGCGGGGACTACCTGGAATCGAGCGCCGGTGAAATGGTTCAGATAATCGCCGACATTATTGACGAGGTCGAGATCGACCCTGTGACGATCTCTGTGTTTGAGAGCGATCTTGGAGAGATAGACCCGGAGCTCTACCTGGTGGAGTCCGTCACCGACACCGGAGCCCAGCAGAGTCGCTGGTATCGTCTGACCTACAACACGGAGATCCGCAACTGGAGCTACGACATCAGGATATCCGCTTCCGACGTCAACGGGCAGAGAACGACGTTCACGCTGCACGTGTCGGAGGGAAACAGGATCCTCATTCGGGACATTGCGAACCATCCGAATCCGTTCGACCGCACCACCAGCATCATCTATCTCCTGAATCAGAGCGGTGCGGAGGTCGAAGTCAGAATCTACACGGTCGGCGGACGGCTGATCCAGGTCTTCGAAGACGCGCCGAGCGATCTCAACTACAACGCCCTGGTGTGGGACGGGACGGACCGGGAAGGCGACACGGTGGCCAACGGCGTCTATCTTTTCACAATCGAGGCCAAGAGTGAGGACGGATCCAGCGCAATGACGCCTGTCGGGCGAATGGTGAAGATGCGGTGATGCACGAGAGACTCAGGGAACTTGGCATAGATATCGAAGATCGATCGGGCAGGGCCGTGGCTCTGCCCGAAAACGCGCAGGCGGTCGCTGCCATTGTGCGAGAAGCGGGAGAGCGCGGGGTGGTGATAGCGCCGCACTGGCTTTTGGGTGAGGGCCTCCCGAGCGCGGACGGATCCTCCGGGGGCAGCCTCAGCGTGCTCCATATCTCACGCGAGCGCATGTGCGTTGTGGACGAGGTGGTCCCCGAAGATCTGATGGCGACTGTCGAAGTGGGCATCCGCATCGGGGAGCTGGCGTCGGTCCTCGCTGAGCGAGGTCTCTTCTGGCCCGCCGCCGAGCTCGTCGGGAGCGGCGAGATGCTCGGAGATGTCATCGAGCGAGCCCCCGGCAATCATACGCGCTTGGGTAACACTGTCCGACGCTACATCCTCATGATCGAGGTCGTCCTGCCTGACGCGACGCAGATGCGGGCCGGGGCCAGAACCGTGAAGTGTGTGACAGGTTACGATCTCAAGCAGCTCTTCATCGGGTCATGGCAGACGCTCGGCGTGCTGACCGGGGCAACTCTGAGACTCGAGGCCGAAGCGAACCACGAAGCTGTGGCGAGCAGGCTCGAACGTGATTTCGCGCCGCTGGAAGCGATGCGAGCAGAGAGCGAAGCCTCGACTCGCGAGGCCGAGGGCGTTATCGACGCCACGTGGTCAGATTTCCTTCTGCGCCTCAAGAAGGAACTGGACCCGGCGGGCGTGTTTCCACCGGTGGAGACCGTCGGTATCGAAAGCTAGCGAGCTGCAGCGGGAGACCTCGGAGGCCTGGGCATGACGGGACCCGGAAGAGAACTCGAACTCAGGCGGGAGCTCGCCGCGAAGTGCCGCGCTTGCGGCACCTGCCGTTCCGTCTGTCCCATCTTCGCCGAGATAGGCGTTGAAGGAGCCGTTGCGCGGGGAAAAGTTGCTCTTATCAGGGCCGTGCTCGATGGTGATCTCGATCTCACGGCGCTCTTCGATGAGAAGATTCAGCTCTGTCTCAACTGCAAAGCGTGCGTTACCAGCTGTCCCAACGACGTTCGCGTCGATGATCTCATTCTCGCTGCCCGGAGCGGTCTTGTCGAAGCGGGGCGGCTACCCCTTCTGAAGCACATCATCTTCCGATTCCTTCTCCGACGCGGATGGCTTCTGCCTCCGTTCGGCGGGTTCGCGTCGTTCATGCAGCGATTCATTCTCCGTGGTCTTCCCGAGAATAGCGTCTACCGAAAGCTTCTGCCGATCGTCGGCATAGACAGAGACCGTGTCTTTCCCGACTTCGCGCCTCGCTCGCTTATCCGGTCGGCGCCAGAGGTAGTTCCCGCTCAGGGGCGGGCCGGTGGCAGACCGGCGGAGCCTGGCGCAAGCGAGGAGTCGGACGATCGCGTGCGCATCGCCCGAGATGCTCAGCGCGTTGGGTACTTCGTTGGCTGTGCCACGAATCTCATCTACCCGGAGACTGGGAGGGCCATCATCGCCTCTCTAACCCAGAGCGGAGTAGATGTCGTCATTCCGCGGAAGCAGGGCTGCTGCGGCACGCCGGTGTTCAACGCCGGGGACTACGTGACCAGTCGGGAGCTGGCGAGGACGAACATCGAAGCCTTCCGGCTGGCGGAAGTCGACGCGGTCGTGACTGGAT
>JAUWBY010000157.1 GCA_030609605.1 Candidatus Eiseniibacteriota bacterium | reverse complement strand
AGAACAGAGCGCGTATGTCCTCATCCTTCGAGTAACCAAGAGCCCTCAGGAAAGTCGTCATGCGGAACTGGTGTCTGCGGTCGGTGCGGATGAACATCTCATCCTTTATGCCCATCCTGACCTCGACCCAAGTGCCGCGGTACGGGATGATCTTCGCAAAGAAGAGCCTCGTACCGTTCGGATGAATCTTGTCCTGGAAGAAGACACCGGGCGACCTGTGAAGCTGACTCACAATGACGCGCTCGGCGCCATTCACGAGGAACGTGCCTCGGTCCGTGATGAGAGGAATGTCCCCGAGGTATATCTGGGCCTCCTCCGCCTCCAGCATCCGCTTTCTGCGGCCTTCCTCCGCCGGCGCCCACCGCACCAATCTCAGCGTCGCCTTGAGAGGAGCTTCGAAGGTGAGATTCCGCTCACGGCACTCGTCGATGGAGTGCTTGGGCTGTCCGAGTCGGTAGCCCTTGTACTCGAGAGTGTAGGTCCCCTGATGCCCCTCCACTGGGAAGAACTTGTTGAAAACGTCGTCCAGTCCAGATCCCTCGGTTCCATCCGAACGGCCACTCCCGAGGCACGCTTTGTAGGACGCCAACTGGACGTCCAGCAGGTTCGGCATCGGAAGCTCGCGCTCAGACGGGAACTTGGAGAAGGTCCTTCTCTCTATTCTCTGGGGTCCGCTCACTGATCGTCACCCTCCATCATCGCCTGCAATCGTACTCTGCTTGATTCCAGCCACGGCAGCTCCGGTTTAGAACCCAACCTGCCGGACTGGAGAAAAACCTGTCCCCTCTGGTCCTCGAGAGGCGGACCGCAAAGCTACTTCAGCTCGACCTTGGCGCCTGCCTCTTCGAGCTTCGTCTTCATCTCGGCGGCCTCGTTCTTCGAGACTTCCTTCCGGATCGCCTGGCCGGGGTTGTCGACCAGCTCCTTGGCCTCCTTGAGACCAAGGTCGGTCATCTGGCGGATGACCTTCACGACCTGGAACTTCTTCTCACCGGTCTCGACCAGAATCACGTCGAATTCGGTCTTCTCCTCAGCAGCCTCGCCGCCGGCCGCAGGAGCCGCCGCCATAGCGACAGGAGCCGCTGCCGAGACGCCGAACTTGTCTTCCATGGCCTTCACCAGCTCCGCCATCTCGAGCACAGTCATCTTCTCAACCATATCGATGACTTTCTGCGCGCCCTTGCTCAGCGGGGCCTTCGTCTCTTCGACAACCGCCTCTGCGGTCTCGACTGCGTCTTTGGTCTCTTCTGCCATCGTCAACCTCCAACAACGTCTTCAGTGTGTTTGCCCAATTGCTCTCAAACGGCCTGCTACGGTACTGCTATCGTCAAACAGTCGAAACCGGAACCACTCGGCTGCCTCGACTGGTCGGAAAGCGACGGGGTGCCTTGGGAACAGATAGCTCCTAGGCGGCCGCCTTCTCCTTCGCCACTGCATCGAGAGTGGCGACAAACTTCCTCAGGAGTTCCGTCAGAAGTCGTGCCATGCCGGCAACCGGTGCCTGGAACCCGCCGGCGATCTGTGCCAGAAGCACCTCGCGCGAAGGCAGGGTCGCCAGCTTGCGGATATCGGCCGCAGTCATGATTGCGGAGTTCACCCAGCCGATCTTGATCGTCGGCGTCTTCTTCTTCTTCTCGAACTCAACCAGGATCTTCGCCGGCGCGACCGGATCGGTCTCCGAGAGAACCAGCGCGTTAGGTCCGGTCATGTGCTCAACCAGGCTCCCCAGCCCGACTCCGTCGAACACACGTCTGGCCAGCGTGTTCTTGACAACACGGTACTGAGCGGACGCCTCCCTGAGACGGTTTCGTATCTCGGTCGCTGTCTCGACATCCATCCCGGTGAAGTCGCTCAGAATGACGACACCGATACCGTCAAGCTGCTCAGTCAGTTCCCCGACGATGCTTTCCTTCTTCTGTCTCTGCATTGTTCGATGCCTCTTTGGGTGTCCAGCTACTTCATCGCATCCATGAGCGAAGCTGGGCTGATGTCGATACCGGGACCCATCGTTGTGCTGATGGTCACGTTCCTGATGTACGTCCCCTTGGCTGCCGCCGGCTTCGCGCGGACTATCTCACGCGCCAGCTCTACCAGATTCTCTCTCAACTGCGACTCATCGAAAGACGCCTTGCCGATCCCGGCATGGACATTGCCCGTCTTGTCGGTTCTGTATTCGATCTTGCCGGCCTTCGCATCACTGACAGCCTTCGCGACATCCGGCGTAACCGTCCCGGTCTTCGGATTCGGCATCAGGCCGCGGGGACCCAGGATCCTGCCCAGCTTGCCGACGTCCTTCATCATGTCCGGAGTAGCGATGATCGTGTCGACGCCCAGCCAACCTCCCTGGATCTTCTCGACGTACTCGGCTCCCCCGACGAAATCGGCACCCGCCTCCTCCGCCTCCTTGATCTTCTCACCCGTTGCCAGCACCAGAATCCGGACGACTCGTCCCGTCCCGTGAGGCAGCACGACCGTTCCTCTGATCTGCTGATCGGAACGTTTTACATCAAGACCAAGTCTGAACGCAATCTCCACCGTTTCGTCGAACTTCGCGCTCTTGATCTCCTTGACGAGTTTGATCGCAGCATCGAGTTCGAACGGCGACTCGCCTGTGATCTTGTCCCGGAGTTCCTTGTAGCGCTTGCTTCTCTTCATATGGCTTCCCTTCTCTGGCGGATCCCGTCGATCCTCCCACGGATGCCCTCCGTGGTAGGGTGTGATGGCCTCGCCACCACCGCTTCACCAGCAGTTCCCTTCGGGAACTGCCAAGCTGATGCGAAGCATCAGCCGACTACCTCGATCCCCATGCTCCGTGCCGTTCCGGCGATCACCTTCATCGCCGCCTCATCATCCGCCGCATTGAGATCCACGGCCTTGAGCTTCGCAATCTCAAGCAGCTGGGCGCGGGTCACCTCGCCGACCTTGTCTCTGTTCGGCACAGCAGACCCCTTGGCAAGTCCGGCAGCCTTCTTGAGCAGAACAGAAGCCGGTGGCGTCTTGGTAATGAACGAGAAAGTCCGATCCTTGTAGATCGACAGTACCACCGGGATAATCATTCCCGGTTGGTCCTTCGTCTTCGCATTGAACTGCTTACAGAACCCGCCGATATCCATCCCGTACGGACCCAGAGCGGGACCTACCGGGGGTGCGGATGTCGCCGCCCCTGCAACGATCTGCAGCTTTACGGTTCCGATGATCTTCTTAGCCATTCTGCTATCACCCCTCGCATTGTTCGAATCAGATCACGCTACGTCGATTCAACCTGCAGGAAATCGAGTTCAACAGGAGTGGCCCGGCCGAAAATAAGGACCATCACCTTCACCTTGCCGCGCTCCACGTCGATCTCGTCGATGAGACCACTGAAATTCGAGAAGGGTCCGTCGATGACCCTGACCGGCTCACCCACACTGTACGGGATCTCCGGACGCTCCTTCGACGGCTTGCGCTCGATACGTCCCAGTATCCGGTCCATGTCATCCTGCCCGAGAGGTTGTGGTCCGGACGTGGTTCCGATGAACTTCAGCACACCCGGCGTGTTCGTAACCAGATAGAAGGTCTGATCGTTCATCTCCATCTCCACAAGCAGATAGCCCGGAAAGAGCTTGCGCTCCGCCGTCCTGCGCTTTCCGTCCTTTATCTCCACGACTTCCTCATTCGCGATGATGATCTGACCAAAGCTGTCCGTCAGCTCTGCGCTCTCCATCCTGACGAGGAGTTTGTCGCGGACCTTCTGCTCGTGTCCCGAATATGTGTGTATGGCATACCAAGACTTCACTGGCACTGCACCTCGTCCAGTAAACCTACAGGCATGCAGTGTTCCGGTGATCTAGCCAAACGCGAGGCTGATAAGGAAAGTCAGCGCCCGGTCGACCAGGCCAGTGAACACTGCAAGGATGAGAACGATGATGACGACGACCGTGGTGGAACCACGCACTTCGTCCTTGGAGGGCCACGTGACCCTCTTCATCTCATTTCTCACCTCGCGAATGAACTTGACCATTTTATCGAACATATTCTCACCTATCCGGACGCCAAGAAGCATTGGAAGTGGCAGGCCTGGAGGGACTCGAACCCCCAACATCCGGTTTTGGAGACCGGCGCTCTAACCAATTGGAGCTACAGGCCTGCGCAACCTGATGAGCTGGACTACCCTTGGGCGACGTGCGCTGGTGCGGTTTGGATCCTCGGCCATGATTGTCTCACACCCGACTTCCGATCCACACCTGCGGACGTGGATTCCCGGCGCGAGGCCCGAAGCCCCACTCTCCCGGTTCACCCTGCCTAGCGCGTCTGCTTGTGCACAGTGTGCTTGTTGCAGAAGCGACAGTACTTCTTGTACTCCAGGCGGTCCGGATGAATCTGTTTGTTCTTCGTGTACGTGTAATTGCGACGCTTGCACTCGGTGCAAGCCAGCACCACTATCTCACGCAAGATTACTCTCCCTGCGTAGTGTCACTCTTCACCGAGTGCCCGCGCTCTGTCTTCTCTATGCCTCGCAACGGCACAGCGCCGTTGCGCTCAGGTGTTGCGGCTTTGGGCCGAAACACACCTATTCGACAATCGACGTAATCGTCCCGGCGCCAACTGTGCGACCGCCTTCACGGATCGCGAACCGAAGACCGTCCTCCATCGCTATAGGAGTCACCAGCTCGATCGTCAGCTCCACGTTGTCACCAGGCATTACCATCTCGGTCCCCTCAGGAAGCGTCGCCACTCCCGTCACGTCCGTCGTACGGAAGAAAAACTGCGGACGGTAACCGCTGAAGAAAGCCGTGTGACGGCCGCCCTCACCCTGAGTCAAAATGTAGGCCTTACCAGTGAACTTCGTGTGAGGCGTCACGCTCTTGGGGGCGCATACCACCATCCCGCGCTCCAGATCCTTCTTCTCTACTCCACGAAGAAGAAGACCCACGTTGTCTCCCGCCTGACCCTCATCCAATATCTTCCTGAACATCTCCACACCCGTGCACACCGTGTCACGCGTGTCGCGGATACCTACAATCTGAACCTTGTCACCCGTGTGAACCACTCCGCGCTCTATACGACCCGTGCCCACCGTCCCCCGACCCGTGATAGAGAACACATCCTCGATCGGAAGAAGGAACGGCTTGTCGACCTCACGAACAGGCTCAGGAATGTATGTGTCAAGTGCGTTCAATAGCTTGATGATCGATCCGCAGCTCTCGCACTCGTCCTTCCCGCAACCACACTCCATCGCCTTCAGAGCCGACCCCATGATCACCGGAATGTCGTCGCCCGGGAACTCGTAGTCGCTCAGAAGCTCCCGTATCTCCAACTCCACAAGCTCCAGAAGCTCCGGGTCGTCCACCTGGTCAATCTTGTTCATGTATACAACGATGTACGGAACGCCGACCTGACGGGCCAGAAGGATGTGCTCACGCGTCTGAGGCATCGGTCCGTCCGCAGCACTCACCACCACGATCGCACCGTCCATCTGTGCAGCACCCGTGATCATGTTCTTCACGTAGTCAGCGTGACCTGGACAGTCAACGTGCGCGTAGTGACGCTTCTCACTCTCGTACTCCACGTGACACGTCGCTATCGTAATGCCACGCTCACGCTCTTCCGGAGCCTTGTCGATCTGGTCGAACGGCACGTACTTCGCGAGACCTCGCTTCTC
>JAUWBY010000098.1 GCA_030609605.1 Candidatus Eiseniibacteriota bacterium | reverse complement strand
CGAACATCTGGATGTACTCGTCTCTTGTGTAACCGAGTTCCTCGAGATCCTCTTCGGTTGGGACGGGAAGTATCTGTTCCTTGATCTTCTCGGGTTCAGCGTCCTGGTCTGCCCCGGGCTCCGCGTCCTCCGTCTCGGTTTCAGCCGCACCATCTGCAGCCTGCTCCGTGTCGGCGACGAGTGCGGGGTCGCCAGTGTCATCCGCCGCGGTATCCGGGCTGTCCTCAGCATCCGTTGCTACAGCGGCGAGTTCCAACCCTTCTGCATCCATCTCAATCGGGCCATCGGTCACGGATTCGGGCTGCGTCTCTTCGACTGTCCCGATCATCTCTTCGTTCGTGTCCTTCTCGATGGAAGGCTCAGTGTTGAGTTCCTTGTCTCTGTCTTCAAACATCCTGTGAACTGTCTCCTCTCTCGAACATGAGTACTCTGCCGGCTAAGGGCGGCTTTCCTCCCCGGTGTTTCCGGGGGCCTGAGCTCCTTCGACCGCGCTGACCACATCATCCACGATCCACTGCGGGGTCGAAGCGCCTCCTGTGATTCCTACTTCCTCCTTACCCTCAAGCCACTCAAGCTTGAGCTCTTCAGCTGTTTCTATGTGGTAGGCGTCGCAGCCTGCCTCGCGGCAGAGTTTCCAGAGACGCCTAGTGTTTGCGCTGTTCCTTCCTCCCACGACCAGCATTATGTCCACGCGGCGAGCAAGCTCAAGCGCGTTGATCTGGCGCTCGAATGTCGCCCGGCAGATCGTGTTGAAAACCTTTATCTCCTTCGCCTGCTCAAGGAGGCGGTTTACCACCGAGATCAGATGGCCGATCGGCTGCGTAGTCTGGCAGACGACGCCCACTTTTGTTTCTCTCGGAAGCTTGTCCAGTTCCTCCGGGTCGGCTATGACCATCGCCGGCGAGGACAGACCACCCGCTATTGAGAGAACCTCGGGGTGATCCTTCTCTCCCACGATGACTACCGCGTAGCCTTCGTTGGCGAGCTGCTCAGCCCGCTCCTGCGCCTCCTTCACGAAGGGGCAAGTGGCGTCCACAAGCTCAATGCCTCGTCGCTCTGCGTCCTCCAGCACGTCGCGTGGCAGACCATGGGAACGAACGATCATGGTTCCCCCGCGCGGATCTGCAAGATCCTCGAGATCGTCGATGACGGCGAGGCCCTCTCGCTCAAGCCTTGCGACGACCTGGGGATTGTGAATGATCGGACCCAGAGTAAAGATGGGTCCATCCCCCGCGTGCTTATGAGCGGCATCGAATGCTATCTTGAGCGCCCGCTTCACTCCGAAGCAGAAACCGGCGCACGGAGCGACAGATACTCTCAACTCCCCGCCCTCTCCTTCCCGAGTGCGGCGATGGCGTCCATCACGCGCAGGGTGACATCGCGATAGGTCTCACCTGTGGCCGGTCCCTCGACGGGCACGGGTTTGCCGAACCGCACCCTCAGCTCTCCGCGATTCACGAAAGCTCGCCACATTCTGTCGGATCCCCTGATCTGCGCAGGGATCACGGTCGCACCACTGGCGCAGGCTACATAACCTGTCCCCGATTTCGCTCTTCCGAGGTGACCTGTCTTGCTCCTTGTGCCTTCCGGGAACAGGGCAAGCACTCCACCGCGCTTGAGAACATCGATCGCACGCCTTAGCGCCTGAGTGTCCGAGCCGTCGCGGCTCAGAGGAATCACGTTCACTTTCCGGAGAACATGGCCAAAGAGCCTGTTTCGGAAAAGCTCCTGCTTCGCCAGGAAGTGCACTTCCCTATGGCAAGCCAGTCCCAGAAGAACCGGATCCCAGTTGGAGATGTGATTGCTCGCAATGATGACTGGACCCGTATCAGGAATGAACTTGCAGTTCGATCCCCAGCGTCCCCAGAACAGTCTCATGATCACTGTCAGGACAGAACAGGCGATTCGATATGGGAGCGTCACTCGCCCTCCTCCGCATGTCCAGTAGCACCGCCTGCTTCATTCCCCAACGAATTCTGCAGAGCGCCTCGTTCGCGTGCCAGCCTGACTACTTCATCTACCTGCTCTTCCACGGTGAGATGCGTTGTATCAAGCTCGATGGCATCCTCCGCTTTCAAGAGGGGGCTATCCTGCCGTGTCGAATCCCTTCTGTCCCGTTCCCGGATCTCCTCGACCACATCCTCCAGACTGCTCGGCTCACCACGCTTCTCCAGATCCCGCAGGCGTCTCCGGGCTCTTGCCTCAATCGAGGCGACGAGAAACACCTTGAGATCGGCGTCCGGGAAAACAACCGTGCCGATATCACGGCCCTCCATGACACAGTCCATGCTGTGTCCGAGCCTGCGCTGTTGCCTCACCATGGCGCGTCTGACGCGCGGTACTGTCGACATCACAGAAGAGGCGTCACTGACTTCCCGCGCACGAATGGCCTCGCTCACATCCTCGCCGTCGAGATAGACAGATCCCCTCCCTCGTTCCGAGAGAACGAGATCAGCGTCCTCAGCAATGCGGGCCAGCGACTCGAGGTCATCCATCGCCACGCCCGTCCTGAGAGCGCGGAGCGCCACGGCGCGATACATTGCGCCGCTGTCGATATGGGCATAGCCCAATCGATCGGCGACCAGTCTCGCAGTTGTACTCTTGCCCGACGCTGCCGGGCCATCGATTGCGATGATCAGGTATGCACCCTATTCGAGAGAGGTTGGAAGTTAGAAGCCTAGCCTGTGGGGTATCCCCTGTCTATCGCACTTTGAACCACATCATAGACCAATGCACGACAACGCGCAAGGCCTTTCCCGTAGCCGTTCTTCTACTCAATATCGAGTCCCACCGCTTCCCTGAGAACCCGTAACTCACGCTCAGTCAGGCTTCTTGAGTGGCCGGGCTTGAGGTCTCCGAGTTCGATCGGACCGATCCTTACCCGCCTCAGGCTTCGCACAGAGTGCCCGATGGCCTCAAACATCCGCCTGATCTGCCGTTTGCGCCCCTCGTGGATCATGATCCTGCAAGTAGACCGGTTGTGTGAGACCAACAACGAGTCGATCGTGGCCGGAGCCGTGACCCGGCCGTCAAGCGAGATACCACGCTCGAGCAAGCCGATGCTCTTCTCTGACAGGACCCCACCCACCAGAACCTCGTAGACCTTGTCCAGTTCGAAGGACGGGTGTGTCACCCGATGCGCCAGCTCTCCATCATCCGTCATGATAAGAAGCCCATCGGTGTCCACGTCCAGTCGACCGACCGGTATCACACCTGCCAGGCTGCGTGGCACAAACTCAGCTACGGTTTTGCGACCCTGCGGGTCGTTCATCGTCACGACGTAGCCGATCGGTTTGTTAACGATGATGTAGGTAGACTGCTCGGGAAGGCGAACGCGGCGTCCGTCCACCTCGACGCGATCGGAGTCGGGGTCTACGGTCGCGCCATGCCCGGTGACGGTGCGACCATTGATCTGGACCCTTCCAGACTCCACTATCTTGTCGGCGCCCCTTCGGGACGCCACCCCGGCCCGCGCCAGGAAACGGTTAATCCTCATCAATGGGGTCAATGAGCTTGCGGTCCTCTATGGCGTGTATCGATGCGTCGTAGCCCGCCGGCCCGGTTTCGGCAAGACCTGCCTCCGGGGTGTCCAGAGCCGGGTCGGCCAAGTGAGGTTCGTCAGCGGACTGGCTGTGTTCCTTCGAGGAAAGCACAGCTGCTTCTTCCCGGATTTCACCTGCACCATCGCGGAACTCGGATTCGGCCGGTGATGCGACTCCAGCCGGATGCGTTTCACCCGCCTCCGCGCTCTCAGCTTCGTTCGCGACGACCGTCACACCTGCAAGGTGTTCGGCTCCCTTGATAGTCATTGCCAGGTCCCCGGGAGCGAGCCCAAGGATCTCGGAGAACTCCTCGAGACGAGGCAGATCGATGATCGTGTTGAGACCGAAATACCTCAGAAACTCCTTGGTCGTTCCATACATAAGTGCACGTCCCATGCCCGGAGCGCGCCCGGCGATCGCCACGAGGTTGCGCTTAAGCAGTGTGGAGAGAACTCCACTCGAATCCACTCCTCTGACAGCTTCGATCTCGGCCCGCACGATCGGTTGCTTGTACGCAATGATGGCCAGTGTCTCGAGGGCTGCCTGACTGAGTTTCGAAGGCACTCGGCCCTTGTGAAGTTCTCGTATCCACTTGGAGAACTCAGGTTTGCAGTAGAGCTGCCATCCTCCCGCGATCTCCGCGATAGCGAAAGCGGACCCCACTTCTGAGTACTGCTTGTCGAGATCCTTGATTGCCTCTCTGACCTCCGCTCGCCCTGCCCGGAGCCGGCTGTCGGAACCCCCGCAGATCTCGACGATCTTGTCCAGCCGGATGGGAATGTCCGCCGCGAACAGGAGCGCCTCAACAACGCATCTGAGATCGGTCACTGTTGTCCCTCCATCCTGGCTTTGATCTCGATCTCGCCGAACACCGAACTCTGTGCTGCGACGATCTCCCCGAGGCGGATAAGCTCAAGAAGAGCGATGAATGTCGTAACGATCTCCGCCCTCCCAGAAGCTGAGCTGAACAGGGCGTGGAAGCTGGTCACGTCTGAAGTGCGCATCCTCTCCCGGATGAACTCGAGCTGATCCTCGACGGAGATCTGGTCGAGGCTGACTTCGTGGACATCGATCCGGTCCGGAACCCTCGCCAGTACCTCTCGCAGGCAATCGACAAGATCGAAGAGCGTGAGGTCTCTGAGAAAGTCGCCTGTCTCGATCTCGTCCTCATCCGTGGCGCGATAAGCTCGGGTGTCCACGCCATGCTGAAAGTGGTCGCGCCGGTCGAGTTCGTAGCCGGAGAGCGTCTGAGCGGCTTCCTTGAACTTCTTGTACTCGACGAGCTGGCGGACGAGCTGCTCTCTTGGATCCTCCTCTTCCGCACTCTCATCGATCGGTGGAGGCAGCAGCATGCGGACCTTGATGCGGATGAGCGTCGCCGCCATCTCGAGGAACTCACCGGCAAGCGCCAGGTCGAGCGTTTCCATGAGCCTGATGTATTCAAGATACTGCTCAGTAATCGCAGCTATGGGGATGTCATAGATGTCTATCTCGTGCTCACGGATCAGGTGGAGCAAGAGATCCAGAGGGCCTTCGAATGCTTCGAGCCTGACCTCGTACACGGGCCTCTTCACGATCGGAAGCGCAGGAGCCGCGAGTGTCGATGCCCGTCGCTCAGACCCGAGTGTGCCGTCAGTCACCTGATTCCGTCTCCCCTTTTTCACCCGCGTTCGCTGTCCACCTCTACTTCCCATCTCCGTTGCGGGCGCATGCCACCGTCTCCTGCGAGACGCTATCACCTCTTGTTCTCCACGTCAAGGTTCCGGATCGCCCTCCGGACAAACTCGAGTTCCTCTGTCTTCGATGTCACAAACCCGTCCAGGCGCGCTCGTCTGAGGTCAGTAAGAATATCTCCCAGATCTGTTCCCTCCTCGAGCCCGAGGACGATCAGGTCTGAGCCACTCAAGACAGGTTCGACGCTTTCGAGCTCGGACAGATAGAGTGCGACGCGTCGTGACGCGATCGGTCCGGCAGAAGCAAGAACGACAGCCAGCGTCTCAGGGCTCAGAGCGGCAAGCGTATCGTACACGTTGCTCCTACTGAGTGCGTTCTCTGATTCCAGACGTTCCCGGGCTCGCACCTCGAAACGCGCGAGTTCATCGACAAGGCTTCTCAGAGTTGCTCCGGAGCGGAGACGGTCGAGGAGCGCGCGGGCGTCGGAGATGCTGAGCGCGCTCACCGCTGCCAGGAAGTTGGTATGCCACAGTGTGGCAGATCTGATCGAGCCGACCGGATCTTCCATGATCGCCACGAGCTCGCTGAAGAGATGAGGAGCGTTCTCAGGCAAGCGCCACTCTGCGTGTATGCTCGCGAGCGCTCCAAGAGAATCAAGTCGCTCCAGTGGGGCCCAGACCTCGTCCTCGCTCAGGATGAGGCGGATCTCGTTCATGATGCGTTCTCCGCTGACCGTGCTCACGAGATCGTTATCAACAGCATCCTGCAACAGCTGTTCGGTCAGCGGATCCACCTCGAACGAGAACCGGGCGGCGAACCTGACACATCTCAGAACACGTGTTGGGTCGTCCTCGAAACTATGCTCGTGGAGGACTCGCAGCACCCCGGTCGCCAGATCTTCCTGGCCACCGGCCGGGTCGAGCAGTTCGCCGAATCCCTCCGCGTTGATGCGCACGGCCATCGCATTCAGCGTGAAGTCACGCCGCTTGAGATCCAGTTCGATGGGATCCGGGGCCACATCGGGCAGCGCACCCGGTCGGGCATACGATTCTGACCTGGATGTGGCGATGTCTACTTTCACGCCGCGTCCGAGCACCAGGAGGGCGGTCCCGAATCGACGGTACTTCTTGACGTGTCCCCCGAGTTCGCGGGCGGCCGCCTCGGCGAAGTCAATTGCGTCGTCCTCCACGACAATGTCGAGGTCTTCGCACGCGCGCTTCATGAGGGCGTCGCGAACGACACCGCCCACAACGAACGCGCCGACGCCGCGACCGTCGGCAATCTTCCCCAGATTGCGGATGGCTTCTGCTGCTTCGGGGCTGAGTGTGTCAGTCAGCGCTTCTGTCACGTCACGGTCCTGCACGTGATACTCCCACTGCTCGCCCATGCGAGTGTCCAGCGGTGACCGGCGGGGTCATCCCCTGGGGTGAAAAGTCCTGTGGATCTCCTTGAGATACTCGCGGTCGACGCTCGTGTATATCTGTGTCGTCGAGATGTCGGCATGTCCCAACATCTCCTGCACTGCCCTCAGATCTGCGCCACCCTCAAGCAGGTGGGTCGCAAACGAGTGGCGCAGCGTGTGAGGTTTGACGCGTTCCCGCACGCCCGATCGCGCCACCTGTTTCTGCAGTATCTTCCAGAACCCCATGCGCGTGAGGGGGCGTCCCCTGGCATTGAGGAACAGAACATCTGTGGGTGTACCCTTGGCGATGAGGACGGGACGCACGTCCCGTCTGTATCGCTCCGTCCAGTCTATAGCGGCGTTTCCTACAGGGATGACGCGTTCTTTCGAGCCCTTGCCGAACACGCGTATGTAAGAGTCCTCCAGAAACAGGTTTGACAGCTCGAGACCGATGAGCTCGCTCACCCTGAGCCCCGCTCCGTAGCTCATCTCCAGCATGGCGCGGTCTCTCATGCCGAGGGGAGTTGCCGTATCAGGTGCGTTGATGAGACTCTCTATCTCGTGCACGCCAAGCACATCCGGCAGCTTGCGTGACATCCTGGGGACTTCCATATGCAGTGTCGGGTCGGCATAGCTCCTGCTGCCGGCACTCTCCGACAGAGCCACGGGAAGGAACGCATGATAGCCGCGCAGGCAGGAAAGGCGCCGCGCTGCGCTTCGCGGTGAAAGCCCTGAGATCATCCCTCCCCCGATGTACTCTCTGACATCGCGCTCAGATATCTTGGATGGGTCCGTGATGCCGTTCTCCGCCAGATGGGTGGCATACTGAGCCAAGTCGCTCCGGTACGAGGCGACAGTGTTTGCAGCAAGGCCACGTTCCGAGGTGAGGTGGTCGAGGTACTCCTCGATCGAGTCCGTGAGCAGTGAGGGGGTGCTAGGCTGTCTCGTCACCATCCCCGCCTTCTGATTCCAGAAGGAAGCGGATGCGCCGACGTCCCTCGTCCGTGCTGTGCTGTAGCGCGAGGCCGGTCTGACCGTTTTCCATTTCTATCAGGCGCCGCTTCATGTCCGTACCCCCGCTGGAGTAGCCGCCGAGCGAACCGTCGCTGTTGACGACTCTGTGACAGGGAATGACTATGGGAAGCGGATTCCGGGCCAGTGTCTGCCCGACGGGTCGCGTTGCACGTGGGGATCCGATCGCTTCCGCCACCCATTTGTAGGAGCGAAGCGTTCCGAAGGGAATGCCTCTGACAGTCTCAAGGACCG
>JAUWBY010000044.1 GCA_030609605.1 Candidatus Eiseniibacteriota bacterium | reverse complement strand
GGGTACGCCCGCCGAGTCCCGCGGGTACGCCTCTACGAGCCAAGCACGGCCCGCACATCGGCCACCGACACAGTGCCCTCCCTGAGCACGGTCGGCGATGAGGTCGTGAGATCTACAACAGTGGTCGGTGCCACTGCCCCCGATGGGTACCACCTTACAGCGACTTCGATCCAGTCGCGGAGCTGTGCCACGGCTTCGTCCACATTCCGTGGGGGTTCACGTCCCTCGATATTCGCGCTCGGGGCCGTGATCGGTTGGCCTACCAGAGCCAGAATTTCCTGAACCACTTCGTTGCGTTCAAACCTAATGGCGACCGTGCCGGTGCCGGCGGTCAGTTCCTCCGGAAGCCTGTCAGATGCTTGGAGCACGTAGGTGATTCCCTTGTTCCCCAATCTCCACTCGAGCTCTCTGACGGACGGCGGCATGTCGTTGACAAGCGGCTTCGCCATCTCAAAGGAATCCACAAGGGCGATGAGTGGTTTGGACGCATCTCTTTCCTTCGCACGGAACACCCTCTTCACTGCATCCGGATTGAGCGCATCGGCGCAGAGCGCATAGTATGTCATCGTGGGCAGGATCACCAGCGCCCCGTCCTTGATAGCGAGCGCTGCCGGCTTGAGAAGATCCCTGGTTGTTTCATCACTTCCTTGAGTGAGGTCGATCTCTTTCACACGTCATCCCTCCCGCCGGCCTTGGTATTCCCTGCCTTCTCAAGTGCGCGGTGCGCTATGTCGGTCCTGTAGTGCGCGCCATCGAAGCTGATTGCTGTGACACCTGCATACGCGCGGTCGAGCGCATCGGGCAGAGTCGGTCCGATGCCGGTGATGCCCAGCACACGGCCGCCCGCCGTCACCGTCGCACCATTACTCCCGGCAGTTCCTGCGTGGAAGACGACAACACCCTCCATGACGCCGGCGACTGCCAGACCACTGATCGGCTTCCCTTTCTCGTACGCACCGGGATACCCGCCGGAAGCCATGACGACGCAGGCGGCTGACTCATCGGTCACTCTGAAGGAGGATGGATCAAGCTCGCCCGTGGCGACCGACATCATGAGCTCGGCAAGGTCACCGTCGAGAAGCGGGAGAACAACCTGCGTCTCCGGGTCACCGAATCGACAGTTGAACTCGAGCACTTTCGGCCCGTCGTCCGTGATCATGAGCCCCGCATACAGGACGCCACGGTACTCGGTGCCGTACTCCTCAGCGAGCGTACGGACTGCTGCAGTTAGAACATCACATTCGATGTCGGCCAACATGCGTTTGTCCACGACAGGCGCCGGCGCGTACGCGCCCATCCCTCCCGTGTTCGGTCCCCTGTCTCCGTCGCGCGCCCGCTTGTGGTCCTGCGAGGGAACGAGCGACGCGATTCGGCGTCCGTCCGTGAAGGCCAGTATCGACGCCTCCTCCCCTTCAAGGTACTCCTCCACGAGGACGCGGGAACCTGCCGCGCCGAACCTCCCCTCGGTGAGCACGGCATCTATCGCTGCAAGTGCTTCGTCCTCGCTCGCGGCTATCATTACGCCCTTCCCGGCGGCCAGCCCATCCGCTTTGATCACGACGGGAGCTCCGAGTTCACGGACGTGGGAGAGCGCCTCGTCGCGGCTCGTCGTGGCCCAGGCACGCGCAGTCGGGATGCCGGCACGAAGCATGAGTTTCTTCGCAAACCACTTGCTTCCTTCAAGCCGGGCGGCGGACTTCGACGGACCGAAGACGGCAAGCCCTTCATCAGCAAACCTGTTGGCAATTCCCATCGTCAGCGGGATCTCAGGCCCAATAACAGTAAGATCGCAAGATTCCTCCGATGCCAGGCGAACAAGCCCTTCGACATCGTCGGCCGCCACCGGCAGACATCGCGCAAGCTCCGCGATACCTGCATTGCCGGGGGCTGCAATGATATCCGTCACAGTCGGACTCTGCGCGAGCTTCCAGACCAGCGCATGCTCGCGGCCTCCGCCGCCTACTACGAGAATCCTCATTCCTCTACCTTCTGGGGAAGTGCGAGTCGAACGGGGCCAACCCCATGAGGGATCGGCCCCGATGCGGAACAGTTATTCGAATGGCCGGTGCCGCATGTCGGTACAGAGAGCGGGGCCGGTGGTCGGGGCCGTCGCCGGCTACCGGTAGAGTCCCTTGATCGTCCCCCAGCTCGTGCGTTCGACCGACGTCGTGTAGCCGCCAATGGTCATGATGTACCGGCGACCACAGTCGATCGGCGGCCAGTACGATGGTCCGATCCATAGCCAGTATGTACCCGGATCCAGCACCTGAGTTAAGCAGATATCTTCACAGGGGTCTCCGGCGCGCGTGTCGATGATCTCGTAGTTGCTGCAATCCGGATCGGCCCTGATCAGAAACGTCTGAAGTGGAAACTCGGCCGCCGCACAGAACTCAATCTCGCGCGGCTCGTCGAGGACTATCTCGTACCAGTCCGTATCCCTGTAGCATGACCCTCCAGCAGAGTAGACACCGCTCTCTCCGCACACCCATATGGTGGACGCGCTTGGCGCCAGAGATGAGAAGGCCTCCAGATACGAACCACAGCCGCCGTTGAAGTAGTCTACGTAACCGGGTCCGCACTGCGGTTCGCCCTCGGTCTCGGCGCCTCCCGGACAGTCCAGAATGCAATCATCGGTGTAGTGGCCATCGATCGTCATGATGTAGTCGAGGCCGCAAGCAAGCCCCTCGAAGACCTGCGGACCCACCCACAGCCAGAATGTGCCCGGGCCAATGGTCGTCGTGATGCAGCCCTCAGTGCACTCGTCTACCGATAGGCTCTCGATGGTAGAGCCATAGCATCCTTCGGTCCCATCTATGACGAACATCTGAAGCGGGAACTCAGCCGTGCAGCAGAATTCCACTTCACGCGGCTCGGTCAGCACGATCTCGTACCAGTCGGTGTCACGATAAGAGGTCCCACCGGTCACAAACGTGCCGCTCAAACCGCATATCGTGGTTCTGCCGTACGCCGGGGCGATATCAGAGAAGGCCTCGGCAGGATTGTTGCACCCACTGTTATAGGTGTCGATGTAGTCATCGTAGCAGGGTCCCTCATTCTCACGGTAGGCACAAGGATCACACTCAAGCTCGCACGGTGGATCACGAAAACCGAGATCGTCGGCACTCGGCGCGCCGGGATACGCGACGTTCGTCGTCAATCGGTTCCGCTCTGTGGCGTGGCCGGCCCCGCCAGAAGCTGCGGTCCCGAGAACCGGCTCCCGCATCTCGCGCGCCGACTCCGGCATCCTGGCCGCAGTGAGCTCTTGAACACTGTTCTCCGCGTAGGCCGCCCCTGCGAGAAGAGCGATCAGAACCGCCACCGCTATCGCTGTCCCCTTCATGAGACCTCCCTTGAAGTGCCTCGCCGGACAACGCCCACTTCCTCACCGACGTTCCGGTGCGGCTACCTGTCTCAATGGAATTAGTACCATAGCGGTGAGAAAACTGACAAGAAGAAACCGTGAGGAGCGTAGAGCGTCGGGAACCGCAGCAGAACTGGCGCGGCACACCGACCGGCGGGTGTCCCACGTTAGCACCAGCCACAAGGGCCGGTCGCTCGGCGGCCGGCCCTCACAGCTCGATAGTAGGCCAGGAATGCGTACTAATCCCGTATCTGTTTCTCGGAGAGCATCCTGTCCATGCGAACCTGCGGCTCAAGTGACTTCGCCAGAATCAGCTGTGGCCCGTCTGTCGGACTCGAGAAGCTGTCCGGCTTGAGCGTGTCGGAATAGTCTGCGAAGACGACAGGTTCGCTGCCACTCGCCACACGTAACTTGCTCGCAGGTGAGATAACGGATGTGGACGCGCTTGTACCCGCGATCTCGATGTCTCCCAAACCGCGCCCACTGAAGCCGGGTCCGTTACCTACCCAGAATCCGGCTGCAAAGAGGACCAACGCCATCGCGACCGAAGCGAGCTTCGGGACAGAGCTGTGCGAAGAGATCAACCTGCGCATCGGGGATTCGCGGTGAATGCGTTGCATGAGACGGGCTGTGAACCGCGTCCAATAGAACGACGAGGGTTCCACGTATCCGTCTTCATGAAGAAGCCCAAAGGTCCGCTTGAGCAACTCCATCTCGCGAGCACATTCAACGCACTTCGCCAGATGGCGCTCGATCTCATCCCCTTCAGCGTGACCAAGGTCACCGTCCAGGTACTCGATCAACAGATCTCTGACGGCGTCACATCTCATCTTATCTCAGATCCTCCAGCTTCGTCCTGAGCTTCCTAATGGCGTGAAAGTAGTTGGCCTTCGACGTTCCCTCAGAACAACCCACGATATCGGCGATCTGGTTGTGCGTCAGGCCTTCAAAAAACTTGAGAACGAACACGGCCCTCTGCTTGTCCGGCAGCGTGCGAACAGCCTGATCGATCCTCTCTGCGATCTCTCCGCTCAGAGCCGCCCTAGCTGGATCGCTCGAGGCCTTTCTGTCCGGCCTCGGCAGATCTCCCAGCGGCAGCATATTCCTGAACTTGTCCCGCTTCAGTCTATTGAGGGCGATGTTGACGGTGATGCGGTAAAGCCACGTGTAGAGGCTCGACCTGCCCTCGAATCTACCGACATGGCGAAACACCTTTATGAAGGCTTCCTGTGCCACATCCTCGGCGGCATCATCGTCCCGGACGACACGCCAGGCAACGCGATAAACGCGTTCCCTGTATTCGGTTACGAACTCCTCGAAGGCCCGCTCATCACCGGCCTTGAGGCGCTCAATCAGTCTCTTTGAGCTGTCATCCGGCGACAAGTCAGCCTTCCTGGTCATCATATCTGACACATGCCGTTGTCTGGTGGTTTAGCGTGCGCACACACGTCACATCTCCCCTGCTCCACACCATGCCCGAGCGGGCAAGCCCGCCCAAGCTATGACACCGGACCGGCAGTGTCAACTGTCGGTTCACACCTTGCTCTTCCGCCTTGGGCACAGCCCGGCCCGGGACGTGCGGAAGCCGGGAAGGTCTCATGCCCCCCCGGCTCCCATCACCGGCCTGAGCGCGGTGCTCTTGGTGTCGCTCATGATGTACACTCGCGAGCACCGGCGCTCATGCCAAACTAGAATCGTCAGCTGCAATCCGGACAGCTGGTCACAGCGCGGCCTCAGCCAGCCGCAGCGCGGCCCAACTACCTGTTCGGCAAATACCTCGCCTTGATCACGCCCCAGGATTCGATGACGGTCGTTGTTCCCGGAGGATCTTCCGGCACGCTCGTCACCGTCTCACACCAGTCCCAGATATCGAGGATCTCCATCGGGCCCTCGCGCATCGCCATGCAACCGTCGATATCGTCGAGGGTCAGCGTCCTGTTCGGATACGTGTCGCACTCGAAGACACTGTTGATCGCGTACTTGTACTCGAGGTAGCGGTAGCTACCGGTCGGGAACGTGACCAGGGCCGAGTAGATGCCGTCATCTGCGGTCAGATCCCCGTTCGTTCCGTCGTCGACCATCTCGGTGTCGATCACCCAATCGAGCGGGGCGATCGAGCCGCGTACGGCAAGTGTATCGGTCAGCGCGTCGAAATCGTCCGGCAACACGGTGACCTGGAATCTGACGCCGACATCGCACGTGATGTTGTCGGAAGGTGCCATATCCTCCCACCACACGTTGACCGTCTGGCTCGCGGCGTTCGGATCGAGCGTCACATAGTGACCGAAGTCGTAGTCGCCTTCCCACGTTGCACAGTCGACGACGTACTTGTACTTGACCTGGGTCGACTCAGCGGCTGCGCCGCAGACATAGCCCATGGAAAAGTATTCGTCGACGACATAGGTCGTATCGACATCACCGTCTGAGAGCTCGGCCCCACCACACTGATCCCACGTGAGCGGATGCGTGTCGCCCTGGATGTGCACGCTCATCGGCACACCGTTGATGTCGACGTAGAGGTGCATGTTCACCTCGAACGTGACCATATGCAGGTAGAAACAGTCATCGTTGTTGCTCGGATCGACCGGCGTCCCGCCTTCGTCGGTAACGCCGGTGACTACGAACTGGTAGTCGTAGCCCTCCGTGAGCGCCGGGCTCAAGGTCAGGTGGACAATGCTGGCATCAGTGCCGTCCAGAGTCGCGTCCGTCACCGTGATTGCGCCGGGTCCGCCCGTCACTGCGTAGTTCCCCTCGGTCTCAGCCGTCGTCTGATCCATGTCATCCGAGAACTGGACAGCATAGAGGCTCGCATCGGTGCCGTCTCCGTCAATCCTCGCATCTATCACTGCCGGGGGAGCACTCGATACGACCTCGGTCGTGTTTGTCGCCATGTCGTAGCTGAACGTGACGGGCGTCGTGCCATCGGACACGAAGAAGATGTCACCGGATGGCGATGTGTTCTGGTCCCAGTTGTTGTTCAGAACGATCTTGAAGGCGTAGCTGCCGGCCGGAATAATGGACTGAAACACCCAGACGCCGTCGTCGTCTGGATCCGCCATGACCGTGGTACTCGTGTCGGACGCGAGCCAATCCTCCGGGCCGCCGATTTCGGTCATGAAGTTGCCACAGACGATGGGTGGATTCATGTGATGAAAGACGTACTCGTCGCCTTCCTTGGTCCCTACCGTGGCGCCGAGATTAACGTGCCACGTGACCTCGGCCTCTTCGGCGAGCGTGAATGTCTGATTGTTGCTGGGGAAATCCAAGCCCCAGGTGTCACCGTCAACGGCCTTGTAGAAGTAGGTGCCCGCAAGTAACGTAACCGTCAGCGTGTAGACGCCGTTCGGCTGCAGTGTGAGATCGCACGCCGGGTCGGCCGGATCCCAGGCCTGGAAGTCACCAACGATACTCGGAGCGGCCAGCGCGACCGGCGCGACCAGCAGTGCCACCAGAATGGCCACCGCGAATGTCCTCATGTCCTCCCCCTTCTTTAGTGGCGAAAGGCTTGCGCTCAACGTGCTCTAGCCCCAATGAAGTCCGCTCGTGCCTCGTTCGCCCTCACCCATGCTCGGAAACTGCGGGCCCTGACGTTTTGCTCGCCAGGGCCCGCGCAACACTATGCTGATTCAGACATGTGTCAGACCCGGACTATCTACCTGTAGATAGCCTTGATCGTGCTCCAGGTCGACTCCTCAACGGGGCTCGAGCAGTCAGGACAGTCAGGCGTGTTCCACTCCCAACCATCGATCGGGAGATCCATTGTCGGCGCTGAGTCGTCGATCGTGAGACTGTGGTTCCCGGTGCCTTCCCACGTCATGCAGTCGTCCTTCTTGTACTTGTACTCGACATAGGGATTGCTGCCGGCCGGGAAGAGAACGTCCACCTGATAGAGCTTCGGGCTCGCAGCCTCGCAGCTGAAGACCATCAGCACACCGTCGCCCCAGTTGGTGAGCGGATCGCCGCCGCCTGTGACGCAGACATCACCGGCAGTCTCGACACCCTCCGTGAGACAGAGGTGGAACGTGACCGTCACGTCCTGCGCAGTCACCTCGGTGATCGGCAGGAAGAAGTTCGGGTCATTGCCGTTCTGGTCTTGACCGTAGCACTCGGCCATGTCGGTCAGATCGACGACCTTCACGTAGAACTCGACCTCGGCGCAGCCGTGGCCGATCGGGATGATGCCCTGGTACTCGTCGTTGCTGCCGACATCGCCCCAGTAGATCATCGGGACTTCGACGAAGTCGGGATCGCCGGTGCAGCGGTAGTAGAGGTAGGCCTCTATGTCGGCGCCCTGACCGACCTCGTCCGTAACGCCTTCCTTCCATATCTGCACGTACACTCCGATGTCCTCGGCAGACGTGTACGGTGTGCCGTTGACCGGCCAGATGTTGCCACACCAGCCGACCGCACCCATTGCAGTTGAGGCGATGGCCAGAAGCATCGCAGCCGCCACCAGCATTGTCACAGACTTCCTCATCCTTCCCTCCTCTTCTCAGACGCCACGACCCGGGCCGCTCTTCGACACGGAAACGACGTCTCACAGTGACACCACGGGGTCCGCTCACAACGCGGACCCACCTTTCATCTACGATGCAATAATACCACAGATGGCATCACATGTCAATTCCAGAACAGACTCCTCATTTCACGGGCGCGAAGCACCATCTATCCCATTCTGATACCTCCTCTGCATTCCCACGGACCACGAAAAAGGGCCGGCTGGCACCCCTTGGCACCCGCCGGCCTTCTTGTTCCTCATCAGATCGTGAATCCGTGGAGCTGGTGAGCGGACTCGAACCGCTGACCTACGCATTACGAGTGCGTTGCTCTACCAGCTGAGCTACACCAGCTCGCGTTTCAGTCAATCTGCCATACATGGTGGTGGCGCCCCGCAGAATTGAACTGCGGACACACGGATTTTCAATCCGCTGCTCTACCAACTGAGCTAGGGCGCCACAAATCCAATAGCAAGAATACTAGCAACGTCCCCGGGACAAGTCAAGCTTCATGGGGTCCCGGAGAATCAGCCGGCGTGACTTCACGCGGGCTCCGGGAACTCGCGGTACATCCCCGCGGAGCCTCCGCCCTCTCCGCTCAATCCGGATACCCCTCCGGGTGGGTTTGCATCCACTTCCAGGCTGCCTCGATCATGTCTCTGAGTTCTGGATGTCGCGGCGTCCAGCCGAGTTCGCTCTCAGCCAGCGATGAACTAGCGACGAGTCTCGCGGGGTCACCGGCACGGCGCGCACCCATTTTTCTGGGAATGGTCAATCCGGTCACTTCCTCTGCGAACTCAATGACGTTGATAACGCTCCAGCCTTCACCGTTGCCGAGATTGTAGATCCCCGAGCGCCCGGCATCGAGCGCGGCCAGCGCGGCGATGTGGGCATCGGCAAGATCGCGCACATCGATGTAGTCCCTGATGCATGTTCCATCCGGCGTCTCGTAGTCACCTCCGAACACCGTCAGTTCGGGTCGTCTTCCGGCAGCGGCCTGAAGCGCGATCGGGATCAGGTGCGACTCCGGCCTGTGGTCCTCGCCGTAGCGCTCCGAAGCTCCCGCTGCGTTGAAATACCTGAGCGAGATGTGTCCAAGAGCAGTGCGTTCCGACTGCCAGGAGAGCACACGCTCGAATATGAGCTTCGTATCTCCATAGACATTGACCGGTTCGGTCCGGTTCGTCTCGCTGATGGGAATCGTCTCGGGCTCGCCGTACACTCCGGCGGATGAAGAGAAGACTATCTTGCGAACGCCCGTAGCATTCATTGCCTCCAGAAGACGGATGCCGGCGACGACGTTATTGCTGTAGTAGTCGCCCGACCGCTCCATCGACTCACCGACAAGGCTCATGGCAGCGAAGTGGATGACGGAATCGATCTTGTTCTCCCTGAGGATCTTCTCGACAACCCCGGTGTCCCCGATGTTGCCTTCCACGAATCGGGTTCCGTCGGGAACGGCCGACCTGTGTCCCTTGGACAGATCGTCGAGTATGACGACGTCGTAGCCGGCTTCGAGCAGCCGCTCAACGGTCACGCTCCCGATGTAACCTGCTCCTCCTGTCACAAGAATGTTCGGTTTCATCCGTTCTCCTTACGCAGGGCCGGACCGGTTATCCAGGGCCGGACCGGTTACCCAGCTCGACCGGCGAAGAGGCCGCGAATCTCGGGCAACCCCAGAGTCCACGCGGCCAGAACATAGGCCACCAAGCCCCCACCCCCTGCCACAACGACTCTGACAAGCCGCCCCGACATGGTTTCTTCAGCAAAGCGCATGCCAACGGCTCTCTCGAGCCCCCATGCAACCACAATCAGCACCACCCCGGCCGCGAGCGCACGCGTGACCGGTGAAACAATCTCGCGGAGTCCTATGCCCGCCCCACCATCGGTCATCGTTCGATTCAGGATGATGTAGAGCATGACGGCGTGCGCCGTGAATGCGATAGAACTCGCCAGCGCGAGACCGGCGTGCTTGAGCGGAGTACGCACGAGCAGAAGATTGAGTATGACATTAAGCCCGAATGCAATGAGCGACACCTTCACAGGCGTTTTCGTGTTGAGGCGCGCGGCAAAGGCCCTCGTCAGGAGAAAGACACAGCCCATGCTTAGAAGCCCGGCCGCATACATGGCAAGTGCAGATGCCGTCATCGCCAGATCCGTCTCGTCGAAGGCTCCTCTCTGGTAGACCATACCGACCACGGGCCTCGCGAACCAGACTGAGAGGAGTGTGACGGGGACGAGATAGATGATGTTCATCCGAATCCCGGAGAGAAGAGTCTCCTTGAACTCACGCACTTGACCGAGCGCATGCTGTTCCGCAAGTGCAGGGGCGACTGACCTGCCGGCTGCGAGAGCGAGAACCGCGTACGGCAGGTGAACCAACCTGAACGAATAGTAGAGTGACGAGATGCTTCCGGGCACGAGGAACGATGCAATCATCCTGTCGACGACAACGCCTATGCGCTGAACCGCAGCAGCAAGAACGACAGGACCGGAGAGACCGGACACGCGCTTGAGATCCTCGTGCGTGTCCGTCTGCGATACGGCTCCGAGATCGCCCTCCCTGTCGGCCGCAAGCAGCTTCCGCACGATGGGCGCCTGGACGAGGAACTGAAGCGCAGCTCCGACGAGGACCCCGACGGCCAGACTGTAGTAGCCGATCCGACCGTGAAGGACCAGTACGGAGATCACGATGCCGACATTGAGGAGCACCGGCGCTAGGCTGTAGGCGCGGTAACGCCTGAAGGCGAGCAGGATGGCGCCCATGAGAGCGGCCATCCCTATGAACAGACCGAACGGGAACATCACGCGCGTCATCCTCACGGTCTCGTCGGCAACATCCCCGGTGAATCCGCTCGCGACAACCCGCACAAGCAACGGTGCTACGGCAATACCTACCAGCACGACGGCTGACAGAACGATGGTGAGACGACGGAAGGTCCCCCACGCCAGCGCCCACGCCCGGGCCTTCTCCCCCTTTGCATAGAGCCCCTTGAACAGCGGCATGAAGGCGGACTCAACCGCGGTCTCCCCCAGGATCCGGCAGAGCAGATTCGGGATCGTGAACGCCGCCACGAAGATGTCCATTGACGTACCGGCTCCGAAGATGGCGGCGGTCGTGATCTCCCTCACGAAACCCGTGATCCGGGAGACCATCGTACCCGCCCCAATGTGGGCGAACCCCCGAAGAGCGACACGCCTGTCGCCGTGTGTCCTGTCCACCATCGCTTGCATCCGATCTCTGAGCCTGCGCGTTGAACGCGGAGACTACCAGCTTCCCGCGAACAGTGTCAACCTGCCCCCTGCTTCAGATCCGTAGGCACCGGCCCCTCTTTATTGACAGATGGCATAATCCATGCACGCCAAATAGCACAACCTGGGCTATCAGGTACAGAGCGGGCAATCGACCCCGCATCGTACGACACAGCCGTGGATTAGCGCAAGGAGGGGGTCAGATGCGCCGGCTGGCAGTCATTGTTGTGACGACCATAGTGCTTCTCGCCACATGTTACACAACTGCGTCTGCCGACACGGACTCGCAGATGCTGTCTTTCCTGGACAGCGGTGCCCTCTCGGCCGACATGCGCATCTCGCTCGGTTTCCTGTACGGCGCGGGCTGCCGGCCCGATGGACTCGGGAACCCCGTGAGCACCGTTCGTGGGGAACTCGTGTCAGTCTGCGGCAATCCCGCCGGTCTCGCATTCCTGGAATCGAGCGGCATTCTTATAGACGTTCTCCCTCCCCTGGGTGCTTCGGTCTCTGATCTCGCGGACCTGGACACCGGGGCTGCATCAATGCTGGACGATGCACTCGAGTCGATTGCCGACCCTGATCTTGAGCTCGTATACCCTGAGATCGACGCCATGGCCGGGCAGCAGGCCGGAATCGTGTCCGCGGTCTTCGCCGCGCGCATCGGTCGCGTGGTCATCGGCGGAGCCATGGAGGAACCGCTGTCGGTCGGGTTCGAGATTGTGGCTACCGGGATTGAGGCATTCGGCGAAACGGTGAAAGGCGAAGAGGGCGGTGATGTCGACATTGCGGTCCGAGCCACTCTCGACGCTGCGACGGATCTCTCGATGAGTGTCAAGCGGTCGACCGTTGCCGCCGCGATGCAGCTCTCCCCTGAGATCGGTGTCGGATTCGCACTCAATAGCTACCACGCGTCAGCCGGTCTCACATCGATCGCTGTCGGCGACGGCATCATTGACTACGGTGGCACGGAATACGCCTTCAACGACCCCAACGACCCGTGGAACAACCGCCTCGACCACAGCGCGTCCGGCTCCTTTGCGGGAACGGCTCTCGGGTGGAGCGCAGGCGCCTCCTGGCGGATCACAAGTTCGCTCACATTCGACGTCAGCTACACAACCATTCCCGACGTCGTGCTGGAAGGCAGTGTCACGATCATCGAGAACATGCTCCCAGCCATCTCGGACGACGGCTTCGACGCAAGTGAGGTATCAGCTTCGCAGCCGACACTCACCGAGTACGGCGAGACGGTAGACGACGATCCACTTCACCTCCATCTCCCATCGCACATGGGCACGGCCGTATCGCTGAGAACGGGAATCGTTCTGACGACACTTGAATACAGACACTACGACGGCATGATCGGTTTCGCATACCAAGACTACTCCGAGGGAGTCGCGTTCGGAG
>JAUWBY010000143.1 GCA_030609605.1 Candidatus Eiseniibacteriota bacterium | reverse complement strand
GTAGTAGCCGAAGTTCCTGACGAAACGCCCCTTGTCTTCCGAAAGCCCGAGCTCGATCTGCGGAATGAGGAACCCGGAGTGCCGTTCCTTTCTGATCGGGAAGACATAAAAGGGTAATGCGAAAACCGGGATTTCACCAATGTAGAGGATCACAGGCTTGGCAATGACCTTGTCGTTGAGATAGACCTTCATCTTGTGCGAGACGATTCTGTAGTGCGGCTCCGGGGCCGAACACGTCGTGTAGACGCCCTGTTTCGCCCTAAGTGTCCCATCGCTCTCGCGGATGAAGCGTTCGCCGTAGTAGAGACCGTCTTCGAATACCGTGATCCCGTCGCTGACTACGCCCATTTTCTGATTCATATCATACGACAGGCTCGCGCCGACAAGCCGGTCCGACTTCTCCCTGAGGTCCGGATCTCCCTCAGCAGAGAGCACCTCGCTTTCCGGATCGAACGACACGAGAGCCGCATCCAGCACGGTGCCGTCGTACTCCGCGTGAGCCCTGCCGGTCAGGACGATACGATTCCTGCGAACGTAGTAGTCTATTCGATCACCACTGTACTTCACCTCGCTCAGCGTGACTGAATCAGCTACCGCCACCTTACCGTCGGCTCCAGAACCGCCGGCCTCCTGACCCTCGGTGCCGGATCCGTCTTCCTCGCTCGTGAGCCAGTACGAACCGGCCGCTCCTCTTCTGAAAGTCGCGCCCGCGACTTTTCCCCCCGAAAACAGGATATCCGCAGCGGGAGCCGCGATAAGGTTGCGCTCCCCCAGCGATCCGACGATGTGCTCGCTCTCAGCGTGCCCGCGCATCGTCGTGAGGCTTGCCTCGCCGTCGGTGAAGAACGTCGTGAGAGTGTCGCCGGATACGTAGCCGAACTCGATCTCGTCTTCACGGTCTGTCGAGTAGTCCACCCGCGCCTGCGTGGTCGCGATAACGCGCGAAATATCTCCGTTGGAACCGAATATCCTGATGAGATCTCCAGAGAGACGATCGGACTCCCGTTGCACACTCGGATCGCCAATCAGCACGACGCTGTCGTCCACGCCGGAGATGACGATGACACGCGCGCGTCCCGTCACGTTCTCGCGCAGCACTACCGCTTCTCCCAGCGCGCGCACTGTGTCGCTATCAGGATAGAGCTCTATGATGTCGGCTGAGAGCTCCGCCTCGACCTCTCCATCATCGTCGTACGTGGTGAGAAGGGGGTCCCGGGATGCTCTGATCTCGTGCCGCTCGAAATCGTAGATGAGGCGACCACTTGTAAGCCGTGACTTCCCGTCATCATCGGTCGCCACACAGGATCCGTTCGATACGGCTATCCCCTCGCGACGGTACATCTCCATCCTGTCGGCGCTCAGAATACCGGCCGTGTCGGCATACGAGGCGTTGCCTATGAGCACGATCAGATCCTGGTTCCGGAAGTACTTCAGCGTGTCGCACGCCACCCGGGCGCCACGGTCCATGCCGTGGACGTTCCCATAGATGATCGCCACCCTCTTACCCTGATGATAGAATCCCCGGTCCCCGACGATCGACTCGTCTTCGCGCGTTATGGTGACATTGTTTTCAAGCCGGATCCAATGTCCTGCCAGCCCCTCACCACCCTCAACACTATCGGCAGTGATGACAAAGCCGTCCTGATCCACGGAGGAAGCCGGTACCACCGGCTCGCCCGCCTGCCCGAGGGCTCCGGATGCAAAGAGTATCAGGGAGAGAAGAGTCGTTCTGGTAAGTCGCATGAGCTTGAGCTCGCCGTTCAGTGAGGCGTGTGAAACAGCTACCGCGGGAACTCGTCGCGGGCGAGCAACGCCGCGCCTACAACACCGGCTGCCGGCCCCAGCGCGGCGGGAACCACTCGCGGAAGCTCTTCCCGACATCGCAGAGTGCGCCTGATCAGTTCATCGCGCGCGATGTCCAGAAGGGACCGGCCAACCTCCGCCACACCTCCGCCGATCACGATGACTTCCGGGTCGAGCAGAGCGGTGATGTTGGCAAGCCCGACACCGAGGGCCCGTCCGAGCTCATCAACCGCTGCAAGAGCAACCTTGTCACCCCCGGCGGCGGCGGTCCCTATGTCCTGAGCAGTCAGGACTCCCATACTCCCGTCGAGCGAACTGGATGCGCCTCTCTCAATGTGTGAGAGAGCGCGGCTGACAAGCGAGTCCGCATTGACAAGCGGCTCCAGACACCCGGAGGCCCCACAGGCGCACGGTGTCCGGCTTGACATATCCACCGTTGTGTGTCCGATTTCGCCGGCGAACCCGTGACTGCCGCGATAGACCGAGCCATTGAGGATGATGCCGGCACCCATTCCGGTACCGAGCGTGATGACAACAGCGCTCGTAGCGTCGCGAGCGGCCCCCACCACGTACTCGGCATATGCGGCCGCATTCGCGTCGTTGTCGATGATCAGCGGCAGCGCTATCCGCTCACCCAGCATCACGGCAAGTTTGACGTCATGCCATGTCGGAAGATTCGGTGACCGGCGAACTACTCCGAGCCCGTGGACAACAATCCCCGCGCAACCTACGCCGCAGGCGACCGGAGCTTCGGCGACTTCCGCAACTACGATGTCTGCAAGCTCAGTCGCAACGGAGACAAGCTGGTGTGGTTCGCCACCCGACCACTGGCGCTGCGCGAACGCCTTCACACTGCCGTCGTCCGCGACTACAGCAACCTTGACATTCGTGCCGCCTATGTCAATGCCGAGGTAGTGGCTCACCGTGCCTGGCCCTGATCACCAAGCAGGAGCGACACGCCGGTCTCCCTGTCGAACAGGTGAGCACTGGTGAGATCAACCACAAGATCGATGTCCGAGTTGACTGTCGGAGGCGTTCTCACATCGATCCTTGCCACCATGTCATTCCCGCCGAGGCTGACGTAGAGGAATATCTCGTTCCCCATGGGTTCAACGACTTCGACATGCACGCTGATGGAAGCCGAGGACTCGAGCCGGGCCGCAGGACCGGTCTCATAGATATCCTCGGGGCGAACGCCCAGAACGACGTCTCCGGAGCTGTCCTTCAGGATTCTTTCCGCGATGGAGTCGGGGAGCCGCGCCGAGAGCTCCCGAGATTCGAAGCTGAATGCCCCTGACTCGTTCTTGAGCGTTCCTTCGATGAAGTTCATGGCAGGGCTGCCTATGAAACCAGCCACGAACTGGTTGACAGGCACGTGGTAGATCGTAAGAGGATCAGCCACCTGCTGCGACAGCCCGTCCTTCATGACCATGATGCGTGTCCCCATGGTCATAGCCTCAACCTGATCGTGCGTCACGTAGATCATCGTAGCGTTGAGGCGCTCATGGAGCTTGCTGATCTCCGTTCGCATCTGGACACGCAGCTTGGCGTCAAGGTTGGACAGCGGTTCATCAAAGAGAAACACCCTCGGCTTGCGGACGATGGCCCTTCCCACGGCGACGCGCTGTCTCTGTCCCCCGGAGAGCGCCTTGGGACGTCTGTCCAGGAGCTTCTCTATGCCAAGTATGTCGGCTGCATCGCGAACACGCTGATCAATCTCGTCCTTCGGGTACTTCCTGAGGCGAAGCCCGAAGGCCATGTTCTCGTAGACCGACATATGTGGGTAGAGGGCATAGTTCTGAAAGACCATGGCGATGTCACGATCCTTCGGGGGAACATCGTTCACAAGACGGCCGTCGATGAAGATCTCCCCCTCTGTCACATCCTCCAGTCCCGCCACCATCCTGAGAAGCGTCGACTTGCCACACCCGGAGGGGCCGACCAGCACGACGAACTCGCGATCTTCCACAGTGAGGTTCATGTCGGTGACGGCAACCACGTTGCCGTCGAAGACCTTTCTGACATCCTTGATGATGACCTCGGCCATCTGCACCTCCCGTGTCCTTCAACCTCAGAGGGAATCCCTTATCCCAAGGCTTGTCATGGCATCGCCAACAGTGTAGTGGGAACCGGTGATCAAGACAAGGTCCGCTTCGCGGGCCAGTGACAACGCTCGGGCCACAGCGGCGCCCGGCGATTCGACGATTTCGTGCTCCAGCCGGTGCTTCTCAGCGATCTTCGCGAGCTCCGCAGGATCTGCCGCCCTCACACTCGATGGCCGCGTCAGTATGACAAGGCCCGCCATTTCCGAGATCGCACTCATGATGCCCTCAAGATCCTTGTCGGCCATCACGCCCAGAACGACTATCAACGAGTCGTATTCGAAGACCTCCCGCACAGCCGCAGCCAGCGCGCCGGCTGCGTCAGGGTTGTGCGCCACATCCGCCACGACCGTCGGCCGCCGGTCGAGTATCTGCATTCTACCCACGCATCCCGCCTCCGCGAGTCCGCGTCTCAGTGACATCTCCGAAAGATCGAGCATGCCCTCACGTGAAAGCTCGTGCGCAACGATGGCCGCACAGGCCGCATTCGCAACCTGGTGACGCCCAAGGAGTGAGATGGAAAGCCCTTCGTAGGCGGTCGCATCATAGCTGAGGTCGAAGATGCTGCCGGTCGAGATGATGGACACACGATCGACCTTTGCGTCTTCGGCAACCGAGATAGAGCGCGCGCCGCGTGTGGCGGCCACGTCGTGTATGACGCGCAGAGCGCCCCCCGTCGCACCAGAAACCACCACGCCACCCGTTCTGATGATCCCGGCCTTCTTGCCCGCGATCTCAGTCACGGTAGTGCCCAGGATGTCGGTGTGATCCACGGCAACGCTCGTGATCACCGACAACGCGGAATCCAAGGCGCTTGTGGCATCCATGGCGCCCCCCATGCCCACCTCCACCACGGCGATATCCACATCCTCCTCTGCGAAGAACACGGTCGCTGCGGCCGTCGCGATCTCGAAGAACGTAGCCTCGATCTCGTCCGCCCCCGGCTTGAGACGTTCGATGATCGACACGATCCGGCCCGGGGCCACGCGAGAGTTGTCCACAACGAAGCGTTCGGTGAAATCGATCACGTGAGGAGAAGTGAAGAGACCGGCCCTCAGTCCGTGTTCGACCAGAATCGACGCGATCATGGTCGACGTCGACCCCTTGCCGTTTGTTCCGGCAACGTGGACGATTCGAAAGCGCTTTTGGGGGTTTCCAACGGTCTCGAGCAGGAACTCAACTCTCTCGAGTCCCGGCTTCATTACGAATCGCCGCCGAGTGAAGAGCCAGTTCAGGCACGATTGGTAGGAATCAAAGACCTTGCTTCCGCGCCTGCTCAAGCGTGTCCTCCGCCCGGTCCCGTGCGTCGTCGGAGAAAAAGTCAAGGATCCGCACGATGACGCTTTTCAGCTCCTTGCGGTGAACAATCATGTCTACCATCCCGTGTTCCTGCAGAAACTCGGCGCGTTGGAAGCCGTCGGGAAGATCCTGCTTGATGGTCTGCTGTATGACGCGCGGTCCCGCAAATCCGATGAGAGCGCCCGGCTCGGCGATGATGACGTCACCGAGCGACGCGAAGCTGGCTGTGACTCCGCCGGTCGTCGGGTGAGCCTGGATGGCAATGTGCGGGAGTCCCTCTTCATCGAGCTTGGCGAGCATGGCGCTCGTCTTGGCCATCTGCATGAGTGAGAGAATACCCTCCTGCATTCTCGCTCCGCCCGTGCTCGAAAGCGTGATCACGGGGACACGCTCCTCCACCGCCATCCTGGTGAGCCGCGCTATCTTCTCGCCCATAACCGACCCCATGCTCCCTCCGAGGAATCCGAAGTCGAGGACCGCGAGCATGACGAGGTGGCCACCGACACGGGCGCTGCCAGTCAGGACGGCAGAGTTGTGTCCGGTCTTCTTCTTGGCAGCCTCTATCCGATCGACGTACTTCTTCGAATCCACGAAACCAAGAGGGTCTATCGACTCCAGGCCGGTCAGGAGTTCCACGTAGCTGCCCGAGTCCGTGAGTATGTTCGTATATTTGTCGGCCGAGATGCGGAAATGATGCCCGCACTTGCCGCATGTCCAGAGGTTCTTCTCAAGCTCCTTGTGGTAGAGAATCTCCCCGCAACCGTCACATTTCTTCCAGAGGCCATCGGGCACATCTAGTTTCTTCGCATCCTTGATGCGCGGCTTGCGGCGCTTGAGCCATGAGACCTGGTCCATCTCTCGGTTCTCCTGTGTCTG
>JAUWBY010000199.1 GCA_030609605.1 Candidatus Eiseniibacteriota bacterium | reverse complement strand
GGATGCTCGGGGACCAGGAGATCCGGATACGCATTGTGAAGAGCCTGGATCGACGAGCCGGAGAAGCACCCGGTCAGCATGCCGCCGAGCCCGTACTCCCTGAAGAGGTGATACGTCACATCCTGGAAGACACGCTCCGGCGGGACGCCGAGCATGTCCTCGACCAGCCACCTCGTGGCCCGCCGCGCGTTATCAAGTCCCTTCTCACCCTGCCAGAAGTTCTTCGGGACATTTCTGAATTCCCAGGGATGAAAACGGCCCGGATAGGCGTTCTCAATAGCGCGGAAGAAGGAACCGCGGAAGCAGACCGACAGCATACCTCTCAGGTTGTACTTCCCGAACGTCGTCGCTGAGATCCGCTGCGGAATCTCACCCACCACGCAGCCCTCCTTCTCCTCGATCATCCAGCGGGTAGCTTCAGCCGCCAGCTTGAAGCGCTCAGGGCCTTGCCACATGCCTTTCACATTGAACTGCCATTTGTGGAATCGCTCAGGATATGCGTTGTCGATCACCTTGTACGGTGACCAGTCAAAGCAGCTTCCCAGCATCCACGTCAAGCCGTTTTCGTAGAACAGCTTCTTGTGAATGGCGCGCGGTATTTCGTCGACACCGATGCCAAGCTTCTCCTCGAGGAGGTAGCGTGTGATGATGCCGGCCTTTGTACGGCCTACCGCCCCTTCGAAGAAGTTGTTCGGGAAACGCCTCCGCTGTTTCGTAGAGACGTCCTCATAGACCTGGATCACCTCGGCGCGGTCCAACTCAGGTGCCGCTACTCCGGAATCCAGCCTCTTCAGCTCCGCAACCATAGCTCCTCCACTCTACAGTTCGGACAACTGTCAAAGCTGTCGAATGCGATCTCTCGATGCTCGTTGCCCATCAGCACAAATCTCACCACGTGTCATTTATCTGTCCCTACAATATCACCTCCCTCAAAACCTGTCAAGAGGAATGTTCGCCAAAGCTTACACCGACACGGTTTTCCCTCCGGCGGTGAACACCGAGCACCCCGACCTCTTCACACGATCGAGTGGACCAGCGCACCGATGTGGCACGGCGATTGCTGAAGCCCGGTCCAAAAAGCGCTTGACATGTCATCAGTTCGCCCCTATCTTGACCGAAAATCCTGATTGACCGCTGTGGAGTTGCACGGCATGCGGAGAGGCTTAGCCATTGGCGGAGCAGAAGAAGATCAACATCGAGCTGAGAGATGAGGAGGCTGAAGGCGTCTACGCGAACTTCGCAGTGATCACTCACTCCCCTGCGGAGTTTGTCGTCGACTTCATCAGAGTTCTTCCCGGCACAAAGAAGAGTAGAGTGCATGCGCGAGTCGTGATGGCGCCTCAGAATATCAAGGCATTCGCTCACGCCCTCGCCGGCAATATCAGCAAGTATGAAGAGAAGCACGGAGAGATCAAGTCTGTCTCTAATGAACAGCAGGACAAGCAGATAGGGTTCCAGTAGGATTCCGTGCGAAAACGATACGAAGGAGGTCTATAGGGAGGGACTTGTCGGACTCCAGACCGGTCCAGGGAACCGGTTGCGGGTTGCAGGAATGGGTCTTTCTACGGTGCACTGGGGACCATTTTGCGTCCCCGCGAATCCGGAGGGAGGTGCAAACACGGAGAGAACGAAGCTGGTCTGACCAATGAAGCTGGTCTGGCTAATGAAGTTCCTCTGACAGAGAGGTAATCAACTTCTTCAAGTTCTAGGGGGTTTGGCTATGAGACGCAGTATCCTTTCAGTAGCAATGATCGTGTTCGTTGTGGGGCTGGCTGCCACGGCCGGCGCCTATGACGTCCTGTACTTCAATGACACACCTATGACGCACGACACAGGCATGTTTGGCATCGGCGCGGGCGTCGTCTACTTCTCGCAGAACGGCTGGTATGACGTCGACGGTGAGAAGTTCGACTTCGAGGGTGACACGGCCGTAACCGAGATGTACATCCCGATCGACATCTACTACAGCGTCATGGATCAGCTCGAGATCGGCATCAAGCCCGGGTTCGTCATGACCAAGACGACCGACTTCTTTGTCGAAGGAGACTACGACGCCACCGGGATCGGTGACACATGGATCGACGCCAAGTACATGATCATGATGGACCCGATGGTCACGGCCCGCGTCGGTCTCAAGCTCGCGACAGGCGACGATGAGGGTGACGAGGACAACGGCCCGACCGGTACGGGTCAGATGGACATCGACGCTGCCGTGCTCTTCGGCATGCCTGCCGGTCCGGGTCAGTTCGGCGGCCAGGTCGGCTACCGTATCGGCATGGAGGATGACGACGGTTGCGCGCCCGGTGGGAAGATCATGTTCCTCGTGGACTACGTCCATCCGCTCAGTGACGTGATGGATCTCAAGATCGCGCTCGACGGCTACTTCGGCAGCGACGACACGATCGACGGCGAGGTCACTGAGGGCGATTTTGGCACTGAGGACTCCGCCGGCAGCCTTGTCGAGATCAACCCCGGCATCGTCTACGCAATGGACAACGGCATGGACGTTGGCTTCGACGTCTTCTACGTCCTTATGGGCGCCAACGAAGCTGCGAAGTGGGGCGCCGGCCTCTGTTTCGGTTGGGGCACTGAGTAGCAGTCTGTTTCAGATATGTCAGATAGTTGAAACGGGGGGACCAGGTTGGTCCCCCCGTTTTTGATGGTCGTTTCTCGCCGCCGGTTTGGCCTGCGCGCGCACAGAGTCCCGCCTACTCGCCAGGCGGTCGCGTCTTCCACCGTCTGTGCATCCAGAAATACTGATCCGGATCGCTCCGTATGAACGCCTCAAACTCGCGAGTGTAGGCCTGTGTGTAGTACCGCGCCGCTTCATCCGAGTCGGTTCCGTCCGACGGAGGCTCGATGGCCGGACACACGACGATCTCGTGGCGACCACCTCCGCGGCCGACAACCATGCCGGGCAAAAGCGCAGCCCCTGTCGCCACGGCCAGCCGGCCGGAACCGTAGGGAGTGGACGCCTGGCGCCCGAGGAACTCCACGAATGTCCCGCGCCTGCCGGCATCCTGGTCCGACAGCATAGCGACGACCCTGTTGCCTCGAAGCGCCCGGAAGACACCCTTGAGGCTTCCGGTCAATGGCACGATCTCCCCACCAAACCTCGCCCTCATCCTGTTCATGAGACCATCTACGAGTATGTTGTGCTGCTCACCGACGAGGAATGTCATCGGATAGCCCATCATCGGCAGCGTTGCCAAATACTCCCAGTTGCCCAAGTGGCCGGCCACGAGAATCGCTCCCTTCCCCTTCTCAAGCGCCCGGTCGAGGTGCTCGGCGCCCGCAAGCGACACCGTCTCCTTGACCTGCCGAGGAGTCAGGCGCGGGAAGCGCGCGTACTCGAACGTCATTCTGCCGAAGTTCCTATAGGACTCCTTCGCTATCCGGACCAGCTCCTTCTCGTTCAGCTCCTCCCCCAGCGCCCGCCTGAGATGATCCATCGTGACCGCACGCCTGATATGCAGCGGGGAGAAAGCCAAGCTGCCGAGAAACGCCCCTGTCTCACGAGAGAAGGTGGTTGGCCTCGCACAGATGAGCGCCTGAAATACGCGCGCCGCACAGTACTCTATCCGATGACTGAGTGTGGTCTTCCCTCTTCGGGCCACGAAAATCTCTCCTTAGATGGACAACGCGTCGGCTGTTCGAGACGGCACCGATCATGCTCGTGCTGCCTCAGACAAATCCCTTGCTCAGGCGAACCTCCGCGCAAGCCACGAGAGCTTCACACGAACCGCCTCGTGTGGGCAGACCTCGTGGCAGCAGAGGCACTCCACACACTTCTTCCGATCGACGACGGGACCCGTCTCCGTCATACGTATCGCATCGACGGGACAGCTGCGCACGCAGAGAGCGCACGCCTCCGCCCGACAGCCCCACTCCTTCGACATCTCCGGATACACCCAGATCCACGGCTTGAGCGCGCGCACCAGAAAGCCGGGTATGCAGTTCAGTACTCCGGCTGACGGCAACACGAATCCTTCTGTATCGAACGACTCCGGAGCTTCTCCAAGAATGTCTATCCTGCGCCTGTCGGCGATGCCGAGTCCCTTCTCGGCCGCTCGCCTGAACAAGTGCACTTGACCGTCCTTGATCCCCATCATGCCGGCCAGGATCGTGTCGACGGCGACGGCGTCGGTCCCTGCAATGATGGCGCCCACGGCGCGCGGCTTTCCACCTGACGGACCGTCACCCTCCATGGCGACCACGGCATCGACCACGTTCAGCGCCGGTGTGACGAGAGAGAACACGTCAACGAGATGATGACTGAAAGGCCTCGGTCTCGGTGCAAGGTTATGCATGCGCCCCTTCCCGAATCCGGGGATCGAACCGAACATGTTCTTGATGCACCCGGTAAACAACGTCAAGACGTGCGTTTTCATCTTCGGAATGCTGATGACCACATCCGCTTCCAGAACGGGGCGTGCTATCATATACGATCTCAGCTCGCCTTCAACCGACTCCGCACCCGCTTTCTCGAAGTTCACAAGCTCGACTCCCATGCGCTGAGCGAGATCGAGCAGGCCCGTGTTCCGCCACACACGCTCTATGCCCCTTATGGCTCCACCGGGACTGTCCCCTATCC
>JAUWBY010000078.1 GCA_030609605.1 Candidatus Eiseniibacteriota bacterium | reverse complement strand
AGAACTCTGCGGTGATACATTGAGAGAAATGTACGGAGAGAGAATCAGGGTAGTCCGACACGACCACGACGAAGATGGACGCGCAACGGGGGGTTGCCGTGGGTAGGCTCATGCGCAATTGGAGAGAATCGTGAGTGAGTTCATGCGTGCCGTCGCCGAGCATGCTTTCATGCGCAACGCCCTTCTCTCCGGTCTCTTGGCGAGCGTAGCCTGTGGCGTTGTCGGCACCCTTGTTGTGGTTCGCCGTCTCGCTTTCATTGCGGGGGGCATCGCGCACTGTGTGCTCGGCGGCATAGGCGCGGCTGTCTACATGCAAGCAGTGCACGGCTGGAAGTGGTTTGACCCTCTCTACGGAGCTCTCATCTCCGCCCTTCTTGCAGCAGTCGTCATAGGCATGGTCAGCATAAAGGCAAAGGAACGGACCGACACGGTCATCGGAGCCGTATGGGCAATCGGAATGGCGACCGGCGTTCTCTTCCTCTCCCGCACCCCCGGCTACGGCGGGGATCTCGTGGGTTATCTCTTTGGCAACATCCTCATGGTCAGGACGAGCGACCTTTGGCTGCTCGGGATTCTCGACTTGGTGGTTCTCGTTTCAGTGTTGGTTTACTACGACCAGTTGATGGCCGTAGCGTTCGACGAAGACTATGCACGCACGCGTGGAATCCCGGTTGATCTCTTCTTCATCGGCCTCCTGCTCCTGACGGCACTGACTATCGTTCTGCTCATCACCGCTGTCGGCATCGTGATGATGATCGCGCTTCTCACGATCCCGGCTGCCATCGCCGGCCGCTTTGCTTCGAGGCTCTCACACATGATGCTCTGGGGTGCGGTTCTCACCATCGTGTTCACAACCGCAGGACTGGCGCTGAGCTACTCGCCGGGGCTCCCGGCCGGCGCCACCGTCATCATCCTGTCGGGAGTCGCATACCTCCTCGTTGTCCTCACCACTACGCCGGAAGGCAGATTGCGTTTCCTGCCGGTGCGACGCCGCAACTCATAAGAACGCCCCGCCCGGCATCAGCCAGGCGGGGCATCATCGTTCGCCAGTGCTACTGATACACTGGGTCTTTCATGTCAGACTACCTGTACAGAGCCTTGATGGAACCCCAGCTCGCCTCCTCGACCGCCGAGGTGCACTCGTAGCCCTCGATGGTGAGGTAGTAGTCGGAACCACAGACGTAGTCCGTATTCCAACTGTCCGTCGAGACGAAGACAACCGTCGGGCCAACCGGAACCGAGTACGAAAGCGTCGCGTACGTGCAGCTCGGTGTCGTGGTGGACACGTAGAATGCACCGCCCGCCAGGTCAACGAAGCCCATGAGGGCGCCGAACTCAGCCTCGACACCTATCGTGATCGTGCCGGCCACCTCAACGTCCAGCATGTACCAATCGGTGTCCCTGTAGGTGGTGGAAGCGAACGGGAAGACACCCGACGTGCCGCAGATCACGATGGTCTCGTTGTCGCAATCGACATGCGAGTAGACCGGCGGGGTGCTGTTGAGGCCACCATTGAAATCGTCAACGTAGTTCGGGTAGCAGTCAACCTCACCCTCGAGGAGCGATTCCGGCGGGCACTCGACCACGCACGGCTCGACCTCATAGACATCGACAACGTAATTACCACAGTCGCCACCGTAACCGTCGATAACGATGTAGTAGGTGTGACCGGCGTAGAACGCAATCTCGGTCAGCCATGACTGGTACATGTACGTGTTGTAGTCGCCACATGCGCCGTTGTCATCGTTACAGGCATACGGCGCGCCAGGTGTGTGTGCATCCTCGTACACGAAGACCTTCGTGTCATACATGGACATGCACAGGAATATGTCGACCATCACGTCGGCGCCAGGCGTGAACGCGTAGACGCAGTCCGGCGAGGTTGATCCCGTGTAGGGGCAAACCTCATCGTAGTCATCCACGAAGTCGCACGTGTTGCCGGCATCCGAGAACGGCAGTGCGGGAATCACGGTGGCGGTGGCAATGGTCTCACCACCGGGGCGGCCGGTCGGGTGTGCAACGCCGGAAACAACATTCGGCTTGATGGGAGCAACGTTGGTCGGCGAGACGGCGAGAGCAACCATGCTCAGGGCAACAATCATAACCACTGCAAGATAAGCGACCTTCATTTGCATCCTCCTGGATGAAAAGACAACATGTCAATCACGAGAACACGACTTCTGATACGCATCCCCCCCTTTCTCAAACATATATATCTGTTTGGGTTCTTCGATTGGAGTGTCCCGCCGGAGCCCATCCGGTACACGATGCTATCTGCTCCATTGTCAGCGGAACACTACTTGCCCACGCAAGAAACATTATATCACGATTTGCCAGCAATCGTCAAGCACGATAGTGACTAGTGACCAGACACTCAGTATCCGCTGTACCCCCATTTCGGCGGGTCAGCCGACTCTCCGGCAGATTGGGATGGCGCTCAGACCACGGTGTGGCATAATTGTGCGATGTTTGCCATGTTTGATGGGATTCCCGAACCGGTGTGAAACCCGCGCCACACTGAAGGAGCACCTGCTGACACGGAGATCTGTACTTTGACCCCACGACAACGCTACCCCATCCCGGCCGCTCGCCACCGTGTCGAGGAGACCATCCTCCGAAGCCGGTTCGTGACGACGGTCGGTCACGCATCATCGGTCGAGGAGGCACGAGCGTTCATCGCAGCCGTGAGCTCCGAGTTCACCGATGCCACGCACAACTGCTGGGCGTACGTCATCGGCCCGCCCGGCGATACGAGCCGCGTGGGAATGAGCGACGCCGGCGAACCTCATGGGACAGCCGGCCGACCGATGCTCACCGTGCTCATCCATAGTGGCGTCGGCGATATCGCCGCGGTTGTTACGCGGTACTACGGTGGAACAAAGCTCGGCAAGGGTGGACTTGTGAGAGCTTATAGCGGCGGCGTGAAGAGTGCCATCACCGACCTTCCCACAAGAATGCTCATCGCCACAACGATCCTTGTCATGATCCTCGACTACCCAAGCGTTGATCCAACCAAGCGGATTCTCTCAGACTATGAGGCTCGTGTGCTTTCGGAGGACTACGGGACTCGTGTGATGCTGGAGATCGAGCTTCCCAAGGAGCGTGCCGACGAGCTGTCGGACGCAGTGTCCGGCCTCACAAGGGGAACCGCCATCATCCAGAGGAGGGATTCATGATGAAACCCTACCTCCCCTGGTGGTGTCATACATTGGTGGAAGCAGCAATGGTCGCCGCATTCGGCACAGCGGAGACGGTACAGCAAACAGGGAGTCACAATTGAGAAGTGCATACAAGACCCTGCTGATATCGGCGTTGGCTGTGGCGATGGCCACGTCAACGGGTTGCATATACGGCGGCCCGACAGTTCCAGTTGGAGAGATGGTGACGGAGACGTCGACTATCTCGGTCACGACAGCCGAGTCTGTGACCGTCGTCGTAGATGTGGGCGTTTGCGACCTGGTCATCGAGGGCGGCGCAGACACACTGCTGGATGCTGAGTTCACGTACAATGTGCCAAGCTGGAAACCCACGATCGCATACACAGAGTCCGGCTCACACGGCACGTTGACGGTGCGCCAGTCCACAACAAGGGGCTCCGTAGGACGGGGCGCCGACTGTGACTGGCACCTCCGCTTCTCGGATGACATTGCACTCACGATAAAGGTCGATACCGGCGTCGGACGCTCCGAGCTTGATCTCACCGGGCTGATGCTCACGGATCTGAACGTTGATGCTGGAGTCGGTGAAGTCATCGTAGAACTCGGAAACGCCGGGGATCACGATGTGACCATTGGAATCGACAGTGGCGTCGGCGACGTCGTGCTCCACATCCCCGAGCAGACGAATGTAGTTCTCGACTGTGACATGGGCATCGGCGGTGTCGACGCCGGCAGTCTTGTCAAGCGCGACGGTGCGTACGTGACCCATATCACAGCCGAATCCGGCCCGACCGTCAGAATCAACGTGGATGTCGGCGTCGGCGACGTCAAGGTCAACGGCCCGCAACCCCGTACATGAATCTGAGCGCGTGAAGTCTCAAATCCCCCTCAAAGACAGAGGCAGCGCGTTCGAATGCCCCCGGAACCATGACGGTTCCGGGGGCTGCTTCCTGTCGTGGTACGAGCAGAAGTGTGAGGAAGTACGACCTGAAGCCGATCGGCACGGCCCTTTTCTTCTGTGCCCCCTTGACGCAGCAGTCCGTTACGGAGTAGCTTCCGCTCACAGCAAATAGCCACACTCACAGTGTCGCCCCGGAATCAAGGGAGGACGATATGACCGTTCCCGCCCGTCTGATGACGGCAATTGGGTTGGCCGCTCTGGCCCTGCTTCTGGCCGTGCCGGCGGTCGCTCAGATCGAAGAGCAGCTTTCCGCGTACACAGGCGTCAATGCGGAGGGGTATCTTCAGCCTCTCTCGGATGCCTTCGGAGCAGACCTCAACTCCGGCTGGTACCACTCGGCATACATACCCGAGGACGGCTTTCACTGGAGCATCGAATTCCGCGTGATGGGCGTCATCTTCTCAGACGATGCCGCGACGGTCAGCGCCACGACCGAAAGCGGATTCACTCCTGAGCAGACTGTAGACGCACCGACCGTGGTCGGACCGGGCGACGCGGTAACCGTCGGCGGCGACGGCGGGACCGAGTTCTCTTTCCCGGGCGGCTTCGACCTCAATTCGTTTGCTGTCGCTGTTCCACAGATCAAACTGGGTTCCTACAAAGGAACAGAAGCGGTCATCAGGTATTTCGCGGTCGACGTCGGCGACGTCGAGATCGGGGATGTGAGCCTTCTGGGACTCGGCGCGCGTCACAGTATCTCGCAGTACCTGGACCCTGAGTTCCCGGTCGACCTGGCAGGAGGGTTGATGTGGCAGAAGTTCACCCTCGGCGACGACTTCATTGACGCGAATGCCTTCACGATCGGTGTCCAAGCCAGCCGCAACTTCGGTTGGATCGAACCATACGCGGGTCTCTCCTACGACATGTTCTCGATGAGCGTCTCGTACGAGAGCGATGAATCCGGTGAGACCGAGGAGATCGATCTCGACGCGGAGTCGTCGGTTCATCTGTGTCTGGGATGCGCCATGGGGATGGCCCCGGTCATGGTAAACGCAGAGTACAACATCGCTGCCCAGAGCAGTTTTGCGTTCGGCCTGGCAGTCGGCTTCTAGCAGATTGAGGAGGACGGTGAATGATGAGAACGAGATTTCTGATACCGCTTCTGCTCCTGCTCCTGGGGTTCGCCCTGAGTGGAGGCAACTGCCTGCTCGACGAGAAGGTCCTGGACATTGTCTACTTGCACAAGACCTGTGTGGACTTCGAGGAAAACGAAGACTCGGAGGTGTTCACCACTCCCGCTACGGTGAACTACACCGAAGAGCTTGATGAAGTACTTGACGACAACAACATCGACAAAAGTGATATCAACAGCGCTCACGTCGTCAGTGCCTCCTACATGGTGACCGACTTCTCCCAGACAGACGACTGGTCAATCACGGGTGAGATCACGGTCCGAAGAGTCGACACCGGCGGCGCGGCGGTCACACTCGTCACATATACGAACCAATCGGTCCTAGATGCACTCAACAACAGCGTACCGGTAGTGCTCGACCAGGCCGGGGTAGAGCTCCTGAACCAAGCTCTTGAGGACTACATCGCCGGCACAGCGGCGCCGGTGCTCATGTTCGCAGTGGAGAACGGAGACGTCGATCCGAGTCCCAGCCCGTCGAACCGGATGGTCTTCGACTGGCGTGGATGCGTCGCTATCCACGTCGTGGCCGGTGTATCGCTTGAAGTCCCGGATCCATTTTAGGCGACCGAGAGAGAAACAGTTGGTAGGCTGGTATCCTACGTGCCGCACAGGAAGCAGCGAGATCGAGCAGGGCATTGAGATCCAATGCAGTTGAATAGTGAAAGGCCGCCCCTAAGGGCGGCCTTCTCACTGGCCCCCTTCTCGGGAGCCGGAGGCAACCAGAACATGTCGTACTCCTGTTAGTGAACTCCGCAATCGGTCGATCGGACTCATCCTACATGCCGTGCCAACCACCTGCCGCCCAGGTAAGGAACACCACGATCCAGTCCCAGAGAGTCTCAGTGTTCTCCGAATTGGCGGCGAAGCACGTAACCGGCGAAGCAAGAACCACCAGAAGAACGAGGTAGAACCTGGTCGAGAACCGCTTCATTGTATTCACCCCCTCTCAGTTCAAAAGCGTCGGGGACCCACCCTTGGTCGCCTGCGAGTGAACCCTTATCAAAACGCACGGTGGTCAGGTAGCCACCGCTTCTCACCTTTGCGTATCTGCCGTTATCCTCCGTAAGAAAGACCGTCTCCTCCATATTGCTGAATACCCGCCTCTCAAGAATGCCGTCCGTGAGCAGGATCTCCTTGCTCTCCACCTCCCGGTCCCCGTAGCGGAACACGAATCGGCTGTCTTCGTCGAAGACAAGCTCTCCATCGCCATCCACATAGACAATGCAGATGACGTAGTCCCCGGGCGTTTCGCGAACCCTCACATGAAGACGAAATCCGCCCCGATGCTCGAGGCGGATCATTTCACGTCCTGCTCTTGTTTCTTCGAGGGCCGAAGGCCATGTCTCCTGCTCTACGACGACCTTGTGCTTGAACGCGGCTGTGACGCCAGGGGCAATCTCCCGAATGATGCCATCTCCCCCTCCCGCCCAAGCGCTGAACGTGAAGAGAACAAGCAACGCCATCACTATGGCGACATGCGGTTTCAAAACCCTCCTCCCACGGTCGCACCTCACTTCATGGCCGTGTTCCACGGCTGAATCATGCATCACGCGTGCCACGAGGCAGTCGGAAGAGAGCGGCCTTGTAGCTAACGTGTTTGCAGGCTTGGGGTTCACATCGCAGAATCAACGGGGAAAATCCACACGGTTATATAGGGCGAGGCAAGAAGCATCAACTTCGTTGACAGGAAAAACGCTGCCTGACGACTCCGCCCGGCATTACAGGCACAAGGCAGGAGCCGATCTCTATCACATAGACCTGACCACATGGACCTGGCGGCTCAGATCGTAGCTGCGTTCGCCCGCCCTCCCTGGTCCGTTTGATGGCACTTTTCTTGCATTCCATGCATGCGGCGCGCACGCGTGTGCCTCCAAGAACGACAGACCGGCGGCAACGCAGTGCGGAATACCTAAAGGAGGAATAGGATGTTTCGGAAGTCAGCTCTAATACTCGCAATGCTTATGGCGGTGCTCACCCTGATCTCCTGCAGCAGTTCGTCCACAGGACCGGGCGACGACGGAGGTGACCAGAGCGACAGCGACATCCCAACGACATCCGTCTCCGGAACCGTCGAGTTCCCTACAGACTGCACGGTGGACGCCGACGACCTTCGCGCAGTCTCGTTTATTGCACAGGCGGACGTCAGCACGGACGGCGCGTTCTCCGTGGACATCGTCGATTCCGACACGTATCAGTGGGTGCTCATCGTATCAAAGGGCACCGGGAACCCGGTCTTCATCGCCCTCTACGATCCGACAGCCCGGAGCGTGGTCGCCAGCAGCTCAACGACGGCGCTCGCACTCTGTGCCGGCATGCCGCACCTTATCTTCACGACGCACTCGGAGCGCGAAGACTACCTCGACAGAGTCGCAGACAGCACTACGTTCGACCAGGTCCTGGCGAACCTGAACGCCGCATACGCAAGCGACGCCGAGGCCGCGCTTGACCCCGTGACGAACTCGCTTCTCTACCAGCTCGTGGCGCAGGCCGCGGAGATCGCCTTCGAGAGCCTCGGCTCCGGGGCGAGACCGAGCGTCGCTCCACCGCACATCGAAGACGCGGCCGGCGACGATATCGTGTTCGTGAGCGAACGGCAGATATGGTACACGGCCGGCATCTACGATGCATCCGCGCAGCTCAGCGATGTCGTTACCGTGGACCGCGATGACAGCCCGGGTTACGCGTGGGGATGGCCGCCGGCCATAACGACCGGCGAGCAGGAGACCACATACGCTCTCGGCGATGGGACATTCGCCATTGCTCTCCACAAGGGCGACGACTTCACGAAGGTGGACGAGTGGAGTGACCCCGTCGGTCGCGCCACTGCCCTCAACGTGGCACAGGGCACGATCGACCTCGTCGAGCTGCTCATCGGTTATGAAGCCGTCGTCGACGCACAGGTCCTCTCCGGCGTGCTCACGGTGCCTTCACTCTACGCTTCGGAGCTGGCGCTCGACATGCGTCAGGGCCGCACCGAGGCCTTCATCTCGCACTTCAGCGACCTCATCGGCAACGAGGCTGACGACATCGCCGACTGGCTCCACGGCGGGAGTGCTCCCTCCGGCGCGTCCGAGACGTTCCTCGAGGAGTCCGTGTATATCCTCGAATACATCTGCTACTACCTGGACCTCCTCAGCATGACCAACACTGAGGGTCCGTTCTTCTGGGATTGGGTGATGGCGGACATCGACCTCGCGTACGACGTTACGCAGGAGGGCGGTGTCCTCACTACGATCGATGGTCTCACTGCGCCCAACGGCGAGTTCACCATCGACCCGCCCGCGGGCATCGTCGGAACGGTCTTCGAGTTCGACGCGTCGGGCACCACCGACGACAATGATCCAATCGGTAGCCTCTTGTTCCGTTGGGACTGGAACAGTGACGGGAACTGGGACACGAGTTGGTCGAGTTCCACCACCGCGACGCACTCCTATTCCGCGGGCGGCGCCTACAGCGTGAGTGTTCAGGTCAAGGACACCGATGAACTCAAGAGCGCTGTCACGCACAACCTGAACGTCGGCGGCGGCGGCGGCACTGCGACGCACATCAAGCTATTCCGCGACGTCTACCCGTGGAGCCTGAACTCGACGGTCGATGTTATCGAGAGCCTTGGGTTCACGAGCGGAACGGGCCCGAACACCTACGAGATCGTCACGTCATCGGAGATGGCGACAGAAGAACTCATCCCTGGCGAGGACCTGGTCATCATCTGTAAC
>JAUWBY010000355.1 GCA_030609605.1 Candidatus Eiseniibacteriota bacterium | reverse complement strand
GATGGGCATAGACGCGTCGGTGGGTTCGCCGGGTCAAGGGCTATCGATAGCCAACGGCCTTGCGATTGCCGCCAAGCGGGACGGGAAGAGTTTCCGTGTCTACTGCCTGATTGGTGATGGGGAGACGCAGGAGGGACAGGTCTGGGAGGCCGCCATGACGTCGGCGCACCACGGTCTCGACAACGTCTGTGCGATCATAGATCGGAACCGGATGATGGGTGACGGGGATACTGAGAAGATCGCGGCGCTCGCGCCGCTGGGAGAGAAGTGGCGGACCTTCAACTGGCACGTCATCGAGACAGACGGCCACGATATGGAGCAGCTGCTGGCGGCGTTCGGAGAGGCCGCGTCGGTGAAGGGGAAGCCATCGCTTGTTCTCGCACGCACCGTGAAGGGCAAGGGTGTTCCTTTCATGGAGAACAGCCCGGAGTGGCACGACAAGAGGGTTACCGAAGATCTGTACGAGGAGGCCATGCAGGCGCTCTCGTAGGAACCGATGCCGGATCTCGAACCGGCGAACGCAGCGTAGCGGTACTAGACGTCTATCAGGGGTGACACTTATGGCTGAGATGGGGCTTGCCAACATACACCATACCGCGGTGAAGCTGGAGGCGACGAGCAAGGGGTACGAGCGCGGATTGATCGAACTCGCCGAGCGCGGTTCCGATATCATAGTCATGGATGCCGATCTCGCTGGGTCCAGCGGAACGGGCGAGTTCAGGAAGCGTTTCCCCGACAGATTCATGGACATCGGGTTGTGCGAACAGGACATGATAGGAACGGCTGCCGGGATGGCGCTTGCCGGCAAGTGTGTCTTCGTGACGACTCACGGCATGCTTGCGGCAGGCAAGGCGTGGGATATCATTCGTTCGACGATCTGCTACGGCACGCTGAATGTGAACATATGCGGGGCGGACGCCGGACTCTCGGCTGGAGCGGCGGGTGGTTCGAGGCAATCGCTCGAGGACGTCGCCGTCATGCGGACGCTGACAGGCATGACGGTCGTAGTCCCGACTGATTCCGTGGAGGCGAAGAAGGCCACGATGGCCGCTTCGCGGATCCCGGGTCCAGTCTACCTGCGGTTTGCATCGGCGCGTGTGCCGATCGTGACGACGGATCTAACCCCATTCACAACGGGGCAGGCCGAGGTTTACAGGCAGGGTGACGATGTGTCCGTGCTGGCATGTGGGGTCGTCGTCTATGAGGCTATGAAGGCGGCGCGAAAGCTTGAGGACGAAGGAATCAGCGTGAGGGTCATCAACTGCCACACGGTTAAGCCACTCGACCGGGCGATGGTGAGCAGGGTGGCTGTAGAGACCGGCGCAATCGTTACGGTCGAAGAGGGTGCCTCCATCGGTGGACTCGGAGGCGCTTGCGCTGAGGCGCTTGCGCAGGTGGGTCGCCCCGTTCCGATGAGGATAGTGGGCATAGAAGACCGCTTCGGCGAGTCGGGTGAGCACGAGGAACTCCTTCTGCATTTTGGCCTGACGTCCCGCGGGATCGCAACGGCGATCCGCGAGGTACTGATGATGAAGAAGAACGGCGCCACCGGCGCACGTGAAGAGGAAGCAAGGAGCAGGTAAGCAGCTGTTACCCACACCGGAGTGCCGCGGGGTCGCGGCCTGGAATCGGTTGTGGGCGGGCTTCGGCACGCACGGGCAAGAGCCTGTGGTGAATGAGGAGAAATTCGATGTTCGCAGAAAGAATGAACAGGCTGGGGACGGAGACCGCCTTTGAGGTGCTGGCGAAGGCGAGGGCGCTCGAAGCGCAGGGACGCGATATCGTTCATCTGGAGATCGGCGAGCCGGACTTCGACACGCCGGACAACATCCGCCAGTCGGCGGTCGACGCCATCTGGGCGGGTCGTACCCACTACGGTCCCTCCGCGGGACTCATGGAAGTGCGCGAGGCCATATGCGAGCACTTCGCAAAGGACCGGGGCATTCAGTATTCACCGGACGAGATCGTCCTGACCCCGGGTGGCAAGCCGATCATCTTCCTCCCGATCCTGGCGCTTGTCGACCATGGTGACGAGGTGATCTATCCGAATCCCGGCTATCCGATCTACGAGTCGGCCATCAATTTCGCCGGCGGCAAAGCCATCCCGCTCATGTACAGCG
>JAUWBY010000007.1 GCA_030609605.1 Candidatus Eiseniibacteriota bacterium | reverse complement strand
CACCGTGGTCCCAGGCTGGACAAGGAGACTGGATGTGCCGGGGATCGTCACATCGCCTGTGAGCAGATAGTCACCCCACCAAGAGGCCTCGGTGTCCACTGGGTAGGGACCGGAAACGGGAGTCTCATACACACCCGTGTGCCGGGCGTCGCCCTGGTAGGCGGGCCAGCGCCCCTCGTTTCCTCCGTCATTGCATGCACTGAGAGCGCTCGTGTCGAGACAGTGCAGCAGCCCCTCACCATCAACGAACCAGATCTCAAGGTAGTCGTCCTGATCGGCGTCAACGACCGCGGGTGTGGTCGCAGGTTCGCCCCAGACGAGAAGCGGACGATTCAGACCCTCGAACCGACTGAGCGTGGCCGCCACTGTGAAGACATCGATGTGTGTCATCCCTCGAGAGAGCGCACCGACGAAGAACTCACAGGAGGAACTCACGACGATCTCCGGTGCCCCGTCGCCATCGAGATCGCCGACCACGGGCGGTCCGAGAGGCCGGTACTCCAGCGCGACCGAATCGATACACGCAAACTCCCTGTCAGACCACTCGAAGAAGTATAGCTTGCCGCACACAGCGGACGGGACACCATCAGTCCCGGTAGACACCACGATGATCTCCGGTGGTCGGCTGCCGTCGATCTCAGCAAGAGCGATTCCAGTCACGTACCCGGCGACGCGGTGCACCGCCGTCTCCTCGCCGTTTGCACTGAACGCAACCACCGACTGCCCTCCGCATACGATTTCAGGACCGGCCGAGTTCGCGACGAGTTCAACAACCACTGGGTTGCAGAGCTGACAGCCTGTGCCGCCCACAACTTCGGCATCCCAGAGCGGATGTCCGTCGTGCCCGGACACGGCCTTGAGTGTACTGGACACCCCGCAGCTGATAACCCAGACCGCGTCCGGCAGACCATCGAGATCAAGATCGACGCACGCCGCGCTGGACTCCCGCGCGGTAGGCTGCGCGTTCGGCACGGACTCTGTCGACCACGCCTCGGTGCCTTCCGAATTGATGGCCACGAGCGACTCGTCAAAAGCGGCCGGAGCGCTCCCGTCTGGGACCATGGACCTAACGATGATCTCGAGCCGGCCGTCGTCTCCCGCAATGAAGTCTCCCACCACCGGCGCCGAGGCGAGGCCCTCCACATGGCACGGCGATGTCCAGATGCTACCTCCGGTCGTGCCGTCGATCGCGTCAACATAGTCCCCGTAGCAGATGATGATCTCAGCAACGCCGGAAGTATCTATGTCTGCCACAGCGGGAGGACCGCGCAGTTCAGCCTGATTGGGCGCTTCGAAGCACTGCAGGATCTCGCCGGTGGCCAAGTAGACGATTACCTTCCCAGGCATCTGCACGCTCGCCACGATCTCCCTGGGGAGCAACCCGTCGATATCGGCGACCGTCACGGAGAGCCCCTGGCCTCCCCCAAGGTCTTTCGGGAAGCCGTCTCGCTCGAATCCCACGCCGAAGGGAAACGCGCCAGTGTTGTTGTCCTCGCAGAGCTCATCGTTCCCGGAAAGCGGCGTTGCAGTGACGCGAAGCAGTCGATGACCGATGTCATCCTCCGACGGCTGCCACTGCGCTTGAGCATTGGCCATACCCCATGCGGGCGGAGCCACATACACCGTGTCGATGGGAGTGCAGCTCGTCGTGTCGCGCTCGCAGATCTCGAAGACGACGCTGACGTCATCATCCGGTGTGTAGTTGCTCCGGTTCTCGACCTCAACGGAGAAGGTAATGGTGCCCTCGACTGATGAATACGGAGGGGCAATCAAGATCCCCAGCGGCGTGACAACGTAGTCAGGAGCGCTGGCGTACCCCGAGCCATCCGTGTCCGTCAGCATCAGGTCGATGGCCGGATCGCCGAGAAGGTTGAACTGTAACGCCGTAGCGAGAAGACCGGTTCGGGAGATATACCGCATCTTCGCGTACGTGAGGAACCCGCCGATCTGATGCTCCGACGCATCGAAGAACCCCTCCCAGACGTACAGGCCGAGGTCATCCCACGGACTCCCCGTGAGTTCGCTGGAGCCGAAGTACGCCAGTGCCCCGGTCGGCTCGCCGTCAATCTCGTGTTGGTGCATGAGAGCTTCGCCGAGGCAATCGTAGGGGTCCGTGACGGGCTCATACATGTCGTAGGCCCCGGTGAGGCACGAGTAGCTCATCCAGAACGGTAGTTGTCCACCCGTGTTCGTCAGCTCTGCCACATCCTCTCTACGGAAGGATTGGCACATGTGGATGTGGCCGTGCGCACACAACTCCAAGGCGAATAGACCCTGTTGCGCATCATTGATGCGATTCCGATGCACTACGCGGACACTGTCTTGCTGATCAGCACATGCGATACCAGTCCAGTCAAGCGCGTGCACCTCCTCAACCTCATAGCTCCCCGGAATCACTTCCCGAGCCGCATCGAACGCCTCGTACACCGATTCGTCCTCGACGCAGAACCCGTCAGTCAAAAGGATGTTCGTACGCCACGGATCGGACGAGATCGCATCTTCCTCATACCCCACGAACTTCTGGACCTCACGTCGGAGTTCCGTGGTATCACTCGCACACAGCCGCCCGATCATTAGGTCCGGATACCAGTCGTTCTCCTCGACACATGCATACCAATGGTCGGTAGTCGTTCCGGTGGATGCCCCCTGGAGTGTCTCCTCATGCGCGGGAATGAGACTGTTGGTGCCACCATGGTCTGCATCACGGGCATCACCAACCAGCAGGACGTACTCGAGCTTGCCGTCGGGGACATGCTCAGCGCTCTCGGTGTTATAGAGGCTCTGGATGAAGCCCTTGATGGCCTCATCACTGATCTCCTGCTGGCCGTGGTGACTGATCACCGTCGCGTCCGAAACGATCGCCACATTGAACCCGTTGTAGGATGCCCTGTGTTCGGCGAGCCGCTCCAGAGCGGGACACCCTGTCAGAGACTCCTCGACAATCATCAGATAGTCCGTCTCGAGTTCCTCACAAGCAGCCACTGAGGTCTGCACGCCCCAATTGCCGTCACCGGCTGGTCCCCGTAGCGCGATGTGCCCCTCCCCCGCATAGCCAAGCAGCAGTCTCTCGGCAATCCCCCCGAACGGACCGACATCTTCAGAGAACGAGCCGCTCCCTCCTGTCAGCTCGATCGTGACCAGCATGTCGGGACATGCGTAGATCTCCGACTTCGACGCATCGAACCGAACCGGATAGAGCACCATAGGAAGCACTCCCTGGCCTCGGAAGCTCCCAACGCTCTCAGCACTCGCGGTCGCGTCAGGGTAGTCTCCGCTTCTCGAGTACGCCTGCGAGTCCTTTGAGAACTCGGTGTCAAGATAGGGCCAGCCTTCGGCCGTGTACCGGGTGACGATCTCCTCCACCGGGTAGACGATGCAGTCGCTGAACACCAGCGTGTCAGAGGCAGAGACAGAGACATCAACGTCGCACCCTCCAGGCACGGCGAGCAACTGGCGAAGCGCTGGGAGAGCTGGGTATCCGGTCTCATGTGTGTGGAAGTACTCGGGGAAGCTGACCCGAACATAGTCGGTACCATTCACCTCGATCGTCTCGCAGAGCATCCCCGGGGTTGTCACACGCAGGATGATCCCGGACGTATTCTGAGACATGAGTTTAACGCACGGTGGCTCGGGCACCTGGGTGCTTCCATCGAAGGACACCCAGCCATCAGCCAGAGCGGCGGCTGTTGTTGTGGGTGAGGCGATGACAAGCGAGAGGAGAAGGAAGAGAAGAGGGGGAAGGAGTGAGGAACTGGGGTGAAGCGATGTGGGACGCCTGGGACCATGGGACACGGCAGACCTCCTCTGTGACGGTCAGAACCACAGCATCAAGAGAGCACCGGTGGTCCACACTCCGGCCCGCAGCTAGGAGTCGCGCCGCATGTGAGAGAAGAGGTATTGCCGCTGAGCCGGGAACCGGCGGAAGGACAACGTCTCAACTACTGCCTGTACATGGCCTTGATCACCCCCCAGCTTGTGGGCTCGACCGGGGTTGCGCCTTGATTCAGGAAGAGGCGATGTGTATCTCCGCTCGGACCGCCCGTACACAGCATCAGGTCCGGATCGCCGTCGCCGTCCACGTCGAAGAGTTCCATGCCGTAGGCACCACCCGGGCAGCTGACGCCCGTGAGGAGCTCCGGGTTCTCGACAAACACGAACTCCTGCGGCGTCCCAACATTCTCGAAGCACTCAGGCCCTGTGTCCCACGTGATGCGAACAAGATCCAAATCGGAATCCCCGTCAAGGTCTCCGAGAGCGATCGCCGGAACCGCACCACTTGCGAATCCGACACCCTCAATCCAGCCGATGTAATCGAACTCTGGCCAAGCCGCTGTACCAACGTTACGGGCGTAACTCACGAGGCCCGATGAGCACGCGAGCAAGAAGTCCAGATCGCCATCGCTGTCCATGTCTGCCAGACGGGGAGGCGCTTCCCCCCCGAATTTCGGCACCCCTTCGAACACCGAGAAGTCCGGCTCCCAGGAAGGCGAAGCAGCAGTTCCTGTGTTCCAGTAGAACCGGACGAAGTCATCATACCAGCAGGTGATTGCCAGATCGAGGTCTCCGTCTCCATCCAGATCCGCCAGGTCTCCATCCCTGCTAACGCACCACGGGACATCTCCGTATTGGGAGAGATCGAGTTCCCAAACAGGCGACGCAGCCGAACCCACGTTCCAGTACTGATGCGCCGGATCCAGGCCAAGTACAGAGATGTCGATGTCCCCGTCGCCATCCAGGTCACCTGCTGTCATGCGCCCCCCAAACCCCTGCGGCGCAAGCTCATGCGCCGGCGTCCAGTAGATCGTGCCGGCCTGGGCTGCAGATGAGATCACGAGGATCACACCGGCCAGCACCAACACATTCACTATCGCTTTCATATCATCCCCCTCCGCTGTGAAGGGTCGGGTCAAGAGCGTCGCATTCTCCGTGCGACGCCGTTCTACCGATTCTCCTCATCATGCTCGCCGAGAACCGCCCTCGGCGTGTACCAGACAGTCAGTGTGGCGACGCCTGCACGCGAGCCGCCAGCGAATTCAGGAAGCATCCTGCCTTCCTCGCCCGCCGACGGAGCCAACACAAACCCGCGGTTGGCTGCCGGGTCATCCGCCCAGACCGCCACCATCTCTGTTACATCCAGGCGAACGAGCGACGAGTCTCCGGCCGTGACTTCCCACATCGCATGGAGACCGCGGTCGAAGGGCTCTGCACCACTGCCGTCGAACCCCGTCCAGTCGACAAGGCCCTCCTCCCAGTCCTCGGTCACAAAGAACCCGTTCAGCGTCAGACCGCCCACCGAGACATCACACTCAACCGCTGCAACGAACTCAACGACTGCAAGCTCGATCTCCGCCTCCTCTGAGCCCGGAACCGGCGGAACGACGACGTCTCAACTACCGCCTGTACATGGCCTTGATCACCCCCCAGCTTGTCGGCTCGACCGGGGTTGTGCCCTCGTTCAGGAAGAGGAGGTTCGCCCCATAGCCGATCGCTATGATGAGATCTGGATCGCCGTCGCCATCGAAGTCGGCAAGCTCCACGCCCTTGCCATAGCCAGACGGAGGAATACTGACCCCCATTAGCATCGATGAGTTCTCCACAAACTCGAATTGCTCCGGCGTCCCCACGTTCTCGAAGCACTCGGGCTGCGTGCTGTACGAGACCCGTACAAGATCCAGGTCGGAGTCTCCGTCCAAATCTCCAAGGGCAATCGCCGGATACCCACCACCCGCGAAGCCAATGCCCTCGACCCAACCAAGGTAGTCATATTCCGGTGAATCCGCTGTACCAACGTTGCGGGCGTAGCCCAGAAGGCCCCCAGAACTTCCCAGTAGGAAGTCTAGATCGCCATCGCTGTCCATGTCAGCGAAACGAGGATGAGCATCTGCTCCGTACTTCGGCACCCCTTCGAACACCGAGAAGTCCGGTTCCCACGAGGCCGAAGCAGCAGTTCCTGTGTTCCAGTAGAACCGGACGAAGTCATCGTACCAGCAGGTGATTGCCAAGTCGAGATCGCCGTCTCCATCCAGGTCCGCTAGGTCTCCATCCCTGCCAACGCACCACGGGACTTCTCCGTATTGCGAAAGGTCAAGCTCCCACGCCGGCTCCGCTGGCCCGCCGATATTCCAAAAGTGGTGCACTGGGTCCAACCCTAACAGCGAAAGATCCACATCTCCATCGCAGTCCAGATCTCCTGCTACTAGTGTGTTGCTGTGCCCCTGCGGCGCAAGCTCATGCGCCGGCGTCCAGTAGATCGTGGCTCCTGCGATCCCACTCAGCGCCGACACCACTAGGGCCCCGGCAACCAGAAACACCCTCCATGTCTTCATCGCTCGTCACCTCTTCAAATCGCTGGCCCAGCCTCCCTGCTTTCCAGACACGCCAGCACCAGGAAACGCGTTTTCTTGTCTATTGCTATTATACCGCACACGCACACATTGAGTCAATCCTCTTGGCCAGCTCCCCGAGAATGGGCGCCACATACCTATGATGATGATGAGACGGCCCGTTTGGTGTACTCTTCTTCCCACGATACCAACATGTCCGGAACGGTTTCCCGCCGTGCATATTGTCACGTATGCCGGCGCTGCACCGGTTCCTGCGAGGAGGAGAGCCCCATGAAGCGAAGCACCCTGCTGATTCTGATAGCGCTGATCCTCGCTGTGCCGGGAGCGCTCCACGCGGAGTGGACCTGGCCTCCGAGTGATGAAGTCGCAGAGCTCGTCGAGACAAATCTGTCGCGGCACTATGAGACGGACGAACTGCGGGAGTACGTTCGGGGCGCCGACGCCGAGCACCGAACGGCTATCGAGTTTCTCCTGGCATGGTTGCCGCCATCCGATCTGGGAGGTCTCCCGGCGGAGGTTCTCATCGAGAACGTGGAGCTCGCCATCGATGCCCGGCACGAGGCTCCATGGAAAGATGAGATCGACGAGTACATCTTCCACACGTACATCCTTCCCCACCGCGTGACGCAGGAGCCCGTGCAGCGTTGGCGCGAAAAGCTACACGAACTGGTAACCCCGCGCGTTGCCGACATGGATCTCACACAGGCGGCGCTCGAGGTCAACCGCTTCGCGAGAGAGTGGATCACCTACAAACCAAGTTCGCGCCGGGATCAGGGACCGCTCACGACGATGGAACGCGGGATAGGACGTTGCGAGGAGGAGATGATCTTCACGATCTGCGCGCTTCGGAGCGCCGGCATCCCCGCGCGTTACTGCGCCACGCCGTGCTGGTGCACGAGCGACGGCAATCACGCGTGGACGGAGGTCTACACCGGGAAGGATGGAGGCTGGCACTATATCGGATCGTGTGAGCCGGCTGCCTGTCTCGATCAGGCCTGGTTCACGCGCGTCGCCGGACGCACGGGAGCGGTGCTCTCGGCCGGATACGGTGAGGCGCCGGTGCCGGAAGAGTATACGGACATCCTGTATCGCCAGGCCGACGGCACTACCACACTGAATTCCATCGCCGTGTACAACACACCCGGGACGCTGGCTCTCCCGCTTCCGGAGGGCCTCGGCTCCCTCTCAGCTGAATCGGCTGAGTCCTCCGATCCGGATGAATCGGAGGATGAACCACCCGACGCCTACATTCACACGTTCAACTGGGGCGGGCCTGTGGCCCTCGTCCGCCAAGCCCTTGGAGGCGAGATTGTTCTCGGACCAGGCGACTACCTTGTCACAGCGGAGATCGACAGCCAGCCCTGGTCCGCTCTCGCAGCCATACACTCGGGACAGGAAACGTCGCTCCAACTCGAGCGTGGCTTGGGCGTGCTGGACAAACCCATCTGGCTGCGCTACCCAATGCCGGACGAAAGCAGCAGAAAAGGGTGTTCGATCGAGGAGGACGATCCAGTCTGGCTGCGCCACCAGAGAGAGATCGCACGGAGGGATCTCGATCGCTGTCGGCGGTCGCAGCTCTCACCAGAGTGGATTGAGTTCCTCACCGGCCGTCCCGAGGCTAACGAGATCAACGAGCAGATGGAACTGGCTGGACCGCTCACGGGCGATTGGACCTCCGCCGTGCTTGCGTTCAGCGGGGACACGCTGGAAATCGCCGTTGATCTCCTTCTTGAGATGGACCTCAAGGATTTCTACGAGCTGAACCGCGAGAATCTGGAAGAGAACCTCAGCGAAGCTCTGCGCGTCAGGGAAACGTACTCCTCCACAATCCCCGACAGCCTGTGGACCGAGTCCGTTCTCTCTCCGCGTCTGTACTACCAGGAAGGGACTATGGACTGGTGGACGGAGCTTCCGTGGCTTGGATCCGACGATGAGACCGCCCCAGGCGCAACGGAACTCCTGAACGCCCTTCGAGAGCATGTGACGAAACTTGAGAGGACCAACCTCGGTGCTATCGCCACACCGGAGGACACGTGGCGGTCCGGCTACGCGTCTGCTGCGAGCGCACGAGCATGCCTCGTCGGTCTCCTTAGGCGCCACGGTGTCCCGGGCAGGGCCGAACGCGGCGTCGACTATGTCGAGGCTTGGGAAGACGGTGAGTGGGTGAGATTCGTGCCGTTCGAGGAGGATGTGGAAGACGATGGCGGCGACTCTGCAGAGAGTGCCGGTGAAGGCTACCTCGCCGTCACCTACTTCGACCAGGAAACGGAGTTCACGGATATCGAAACGTGGAGACAGACCCGGATGACGCGGTTTCGGGACGGCTATTTCCAGACGTGGTATCTGGGACAGCTCTCAGAAGGCGACGGACTCGTCGAGTGGTCGCTGGAAGAGGATGAGTATTGGCTCTTCGGGGGGCTTCGCAATCCCCGCGGCGAATCACGGTTCGTCGCGCGGCGCGTGACGATATCCGCGGGCGATTCTCTCTCGTTCAACCTCGATATCGGCATCCCGCTCGCGGAGTGGGATCCTGCCGACCTCGTGCAGCAGGAGTGGGACCAAGAAGCTCAACTGGAGATAGTCGAAAGCGGGAAGTCACGAACCCTCGATGACGTGGCTCACGGCATGAGACTCATCATACTGACGCTCTCGGGCCACGAGTCCTCATTCCGACAGCTGTCGGCGATCGAGACGATCGACTGGAAGGCGCTGGGTGTCACATTGGTTCCGATTCAGGTCGCCGGACTCCCTGATCATCCACCTGCTTCGGACGCCCTCACGGTCGATATCGAGACGGCCGAGCGCGTCTTCGGTGTTACGAGGCCCAAAGACCATCTGCCCCTGACCATCTTGCTGGACGAGTCGGACGCGACACTGATCTGGTTCAGAGGCTTGAGACATGAGATGGCAGGCTACATGAAGAGGATGCTTGAGAAGCGCTGACGGAACACGGTAGCGAGATCTGCGAAGGATGAGGACACGGCTACTCGTCGCTCTCCTCGTGATGATCGTCCTTGCCAAACTGGCTCTTGTCGTATTCCATGCCAGGTCTTAGCGCCGACATCTCGCGGAGTTTCTTCACTATCCCCGGCAGGACTTCGATGACGTGATCGATGTCCTCCTCAGACGTCCAGCGCCCCATCGTGAACTGGAGCGAGCCGTGCGCCTCTTCGTGCTTGATGCCCATGGCCAGCTGCACGTACGACGGCTCAAGCGTCTTGGCGGAGCAGGCTGAACCGCTCGACAGCTGGATGCCGTCCATGTCGAGCGAGAGAAGCAGAGCTTCTCCCTCGATGTAGGCGAATCTGATGTTGGCGTTGTTCGGAACTCTCCGCTCCCGCGGTCCGTTCAGCGCGGTGTCGGAAATCCCGGTCATGAGTTCATCGATGAGCCGATCGCGGTACCGCCTGATCCGCTCAACATCCGCCGGCATCTCGGCTTTCAGGATCTCCGCTGCCTTGCCGAACCCCACGATGCCGGGCACATTTTCGGTCCCGGACCTCATGTTCTTTTCCTGCCCACCGCCGTGCAGGATCGACTCGATGCGAACTCCCTTCCTTATGAAGAGAGCTCCCATCCCTTTCGGGCCGTAGATGTCATTCGATGAGAGCGTGACCATATCAAACTGAAGCGTTGTGACGTCGATCGGGATCCACCCGAGCGCTGCGACCGCGTCGGTGTGAAAGAGCACACCGTGCCTCTTCGCTATCTCAGCGATTCCCCCGACCGGCTCGATGGTGCCGATTTCGCCATTCACCATCATGATCGAAACGAGGACCGTGTCGTCACGGATAGCTTCCTCGACGGCTGCGGGATCCACGAAGCCCTCGGCATCGACGGGAAGCCTCGTCACTTCGAACCCCTCTTGCTCGAGGAACTTCGAGGGTGTGATGACGGAGCGATGTTCGATGACGCTCGTGATGATGTGCTTGCCCTTCTTCCTGAGGCGCATCGCAGCACCCTTGAGGGCCATGTTGTTGGCTTCCGTCGCTCCCGATGTGAAGTAGATCTCGAACGGCTCGGCGCCAATGAGCGTGGCCAGCTGGTCGCGCGCATGATCTATGGCCTCGCGCGGCGCATCACCGGCTGTGTGAAACGTGGCCGCATTGCCGTAGTGCTCCGTCATGTACGGGAGCATGGCTTCGACAACACGGGGATCGACCGGCGCGCCCGACTGATAGTCGAGGAAACCTTTGGTCTTCATCTCCGCCATGCGATTACCTCTCCCGATATCAGTACGTAGAGCAGGATCTTCTGCTCATGCTCAGCCATTGGGTTCTCCGATCACTTCCGTTCCTGCGGATCACCCAGCCCATACAATAGAAGCGGGACCCGCGGAAACCATGGCATGCTGCGCACACTCAGTCCCAAGATCCCGCGAGTCCCTTTGCGCACTGACTGCGCACGTATTGAGATGCAAGCAAGGGGGTCGGGTTTCGCGGCGCTCCAGAAAACTAGAACAGCATCACCTTCAAGAGCTGGAACATCACATTGAAGAGCCCGTCGAAGACGTTGAGGTACAGGAGACCGAATACGATGATGAAACCGAATCGCTCGATCGAGAGATATCGGACGGCCATCTCAACCGGAAGAAACGCGGCCAGGATGCGCGACCCGTCGAGCGGAGGGATGGGAATGAGGTTGAAAAGCCCGAGGACCAGGTTTATCGCGGCGCCGGAGAATGCAAGAAGACCCACCCAGTACGACCAACCCAGTGAATCCGCGAGGCGGAAGATGATGATCCAGACAACCATCTGAAGCCCGTTCGCGACCGGACCTGCAAGCGCCGTGATGGCGAAGTCCCTGAGTGGATTCTGGAACCGCCTGATGTCTATTGGGACGGGCTTCGCCCATCCGATTAGGAATTGGGAACCACTGAGGAGAAGGAACCCGGGGATGATGATGCTCCCCACTATGTCTATGTGTGGTATGGGATTAAGCGTGAGCCGACCCATCCGGCGAGCGGTAGGATCGCCGAGTCTCTCTGCCACAAGACCGTGAGCGACCTCATGTATGATGATGGCCGAGATGAGAGCGAATATTCTGATGATCCACTGCAGTGGTGTCGCTATCATTCCTCTTCCGTCCAGCGATCAAGGAGTCCGATCAGATCTTCAAATCGCCTTATGATAGCACAATCCACCTCGCCGTACGCGCCGTTTGGATCGAATAGCACCGGTCTCATGCCGACACCTCTCGCCCCTACCACATCGACCGCGTAGTAGTCCCCAACGTAGACGGTGTCCGCAGCGGCGAGAGATGAGAGCCTGAGGGCCTCCTCAAAGATCCCCGGATCCGGCTTGCTGATGCTGATGACAGCAGAGTCGATGAGAAATCCAAATCTGTCCCGGATTCCTATCTCGGTCAGCCGCTCCTCAAGGCGGCCGTCCGAGTTCGAGATGATCCCCGTCGCGAGTTTTCGGAGTTCAAGCTCATCGAGCACGTGGTCGAGCCCTTCGACTGGGATCTTCCATATCCCCAACCCCTCGTCGTTCGCCGCGCGTGTCATTCCGATTGCGCGCGGGATGGATCCCGACTCGAGACCGAGATGCTCGTAGAATGGAGTGTAGTAGATGGACCAGAAATCGTAGACGTTCGTTCCTGGTGCGTGTGACACTGCCCGGTCGAGCGCCTCTCTGGCACGGGCCTCTGCCGCCATGACTTCATCTGTCGTCACGGAGACACCGAGGCTCGAAGCAATGTCCCTGTAGATCTCATAGTCGGGAAAGACGATGGTGTTGCCGGCGTCGAAGAATACCCCTCTGACCATCCAGCCTCCCCCAGACTGAATCAACTCGATCCGGCCCGTGCGAGGGCCCAAACGAAATCAGTTCAATTTGGCCTTTGCAAGCGCACGGTCAGCCGATGCCCCAGCGATGAGCGCGTGCTCCCAAGCGTACTTGTATGCAGTGAGCGCATCGGTCTCAGAACCGTGGCCTTCCGCCTGTCTGCGAATCCCCTCAGCGAGCCACGCACGGCATGCCCTCGCGCTCACACGCGCAGCCTGAAGATCCACATTCTTTCTGAACTTCGCCGCGGCACTACTGAGAGCTTTGTCCTGCTGTTTCTCGCCGGCATTGGAATCGTAACCTGCGTCAGCTCTATACTTGGTCTCAAAGCGATCGTTCGTCCCCGCTACGCTGGTGGATGCGTACTCGACAGCTCGTTCTGCGAGCATCCTCTCCGCTTCCACAACACCATGGACAAGCGCCTTGATCCTGCTCAAGGACGCTTCCGGGAAGGTCTCTCCTGCCGGCTCCAGAACCTCTGCCTCGAGAGCCTCGATCGTCCCGATACTCGCTCCGCTGAGCTCATTCGGCACATACCTGGCACCGTCGGCATCGGCGGGAAAGGCCGCGAGCGTGTCCAGCTGCTCCGACATCTCCTCCACGGAGCGCGTCAACCCGATAAACGTCCTGTTGGATGACGACAGGGCCTCGACCGCGGGGCCCGTGCGCGCAGCCAGGCGCCGGATTTCGGACGTCGCCATCTGTACCTTCTCCCATTCGGCATCGAGCCGTGCCTGGTTCTTGACGGCCGCGCCGCCGCGAATTTCCCAGACGATCTGCTCGAGTTCGACGCCCGCCGTCTCCGCTGCCGCCGCCTCGAATGTGAGTCCGGACATGGCCTCAGTCAACCTGGTGGCGCTACGCGTTATGGCTGAGGGATCGCCGGCACCACTCTCAAGGGACTCCATACCCATGTCGATGTCGCGCCCCAACATCAGTGATCTGTTCCCGATCTCCGAGAGTTGTTTCACAAGCCGCTCAAGATCATCTGTCATTGGCCGGCTCTTGCCTGTGACCGACTCGTGCCAGACGATATGGCCGAAGAGCGTTTCGCGCACCGCTCCCTGCATCGGCATGAGCGGAGAAAGCCCCGGCATTCCGCAGGTTGGATCCATCCCCCCGAGGATCTCCATCGATCCGGCGATGCGATTGGCGACCGCAGATAGGTCTCTGGCTGCATCCACAACAGACTCCGCCTCAGCAGAGCTCTCCTCGACAGCAACCCGTGTCGCCTCAGCCGCAACACCTTCGACGAAATCAGTCTTGAGCCCGACCGCGATATCCGCGAGCCAGGACTGAAGGGGAATGTTGAAGGTCAGGGATCCATCCGGAGGAGCGGACGGGACAATGAGATCGGCCGATGAATCGGCTCCCTGCACCTCGAGAGACACGCCGATGAACCCGGCGACCAGTATCAGAGTCGCAACGAGCATTGCAGCTCGCTGCCATGATACTGCACGTACTGTTCTATAGGAACCATTCATAGATAGTGCTTCCTCCTGGCTCGAACGCTTTTTCGCAATCACGCCCGATGCCGTGCAATGACGCGGCATCACAACTGCCGCCATTGAGGGCGCATAGTACCATATCCTTCGGCCGCCGGCCATCCTGGAGCCGGTCCCTCACCGGATAGTGCATCCACCGTGCCACGCTGAACAAGAACTACTCCCCTGCTTGCCGAGCGCCTCCAGAACAGTCATAATGGGTCTTTCATGTGCCGTATCTTGAAGGAAGGGGAAGGAGACGAAATGCGATTCCCGAAGACAGTCCCGCTCATGGTGGCCCTTATGGCCCTGTGTCTTTCCAGCGCGGTTGCGTTGGAGGCGCCACAGCCTCTCGACATCGACGAGGTATTGGGTTTGATGGAACTCAGCAACGTGTCGGACGAATTCCTGCAGTACAACGAGATCGTCCTCTTTGATCACACGTTGGTCGAGTTCGAAAGCTCGGGCGCCTACAAGCAGTACAGCCACTCCCTCCTCAAGGTTCTCACGGATGAGGGCGCTGACACGCACGGAGATGAATCGTTCGTCTACCACCGGCGATACATGACGCACGAGGTACTCCTCGCCCGGATCATCAAGACCGATGGCACGGTAGTGGAGGTCGGTGAAGATCTCATCAGCGACGGTACACCGCCACAGATGACGGCGATCGGCATATACGAGTCCGACTTCCGTGAGAAGACGGTCATATTCCCCGGACTCGAGATAGGTGATGCGATCGAGATGATCACTCTCGAGGACGCGGAGCCGCTGATCGAAAACGGGTTCACCGGAACGTATTTCTTTCAGTACGTCGGACCGATCCTGGATGCGTCGGTGACGATAACCGGCCCATCAGACATGCCACTCAAACATGCGGTACTCGATGGAGAAGCCGGGGTCACCGAGACGACCGAGGGGAGTCTCACGACCTACGTGTGGCGGATCACCGACTCGGATCCACTGGAACCAGAGATCGGGATGGTGTCTTTCGCCCAGATTGCGACGCGGCTTTCGGTATCGACGTTCCGTGCGTGGAGCGAGATCTCGCGCTTCGCTTTCGCTCTTATGGACGACAAGTGCGTGGCAGACGATACCGTGACCGATCTCCTTCATGACGTCACCGACGGGCTCGACACGACTGAGGAGAAGATAACGGCCATACACTACTGGGTCATGGAGAACATCCGATACCTCGGCATTGCCATGGATCGGGGAGCATTCCTGGAACCGCACCTGGCTTCCTACACGATCGAGAAGGAGTACGGGATCTGCCGCGACAAGGCGGTGCTGATGGTGACAATGCTCAAGGAGATAGGTGTTCCGGCCTGGGTCGTGTTGATCAATCCCGGCAGGCGGACCGACCGGGAGATCCCCTCCGTCGGTTTCGAGCATGGTATCGTCGCCATCGAGGATGGGCACGGCGGCTACAGGTACTTCGACCCAACCCTGGACAACCACCGGGAGATCGACGCCAGCTACATCGGCGACCGCTGGGTCCTGCTCGCTACAGAGGAAGGCCAGGACCTGAGGCAAACTCCACATGTCACCGCCTACGACAATTCCGGAGACATCGTCGACGACACGACTCTGGGAGAAGATGGTGCGATATCGGGGAGCGTGACAGTATCGGGGCGGGGCATCTATGAGATGATACTCCGGAAGATCAGCGCGAGTGCAAGTGAGGAAGAGATCCGGATGATGTGGGACCAGTTGATCCAGGAGATATACCCTGGAGCCGAACTCACCTCCTTCGTTCTCGGTGATCACGCGGATCTCTACGAGCCGATGCAAATGGAGCTTGAGTACACGATCGAAGACTACGCTCTCGACGCCGACCCCTACCTTCTCTTCCGCGTGCCCGCCTCAACCGGCGCGTTTGACTTCCTCTCAGGGCTACTCGTAGGACGTCTGACCAGTCTCCCGGAGCGCAAGTACCCGCTTACCATTGGAGCGACGATAGGGGCATCCGAACGCTCACTCGTCATCGTCCCTGATGGCTATACTGTTGAGAGCTTGCCTGATGAGGTCCACTACGAGCAGGGGCCCGTCAGCCTCAGCATCACATACGAGTTCATTCCAGCCTCGGACAACGGGGGGGCGCCCGCGATCCGCTACGACAAGACCTACGGCATCGCCTCGTTCGAGCTTGAGCCGGACGAGTACCTGGCGCTCAAGGAGGCCTCTCGGCTCGCAAGTCGCTCCGCAAGGGGCGAGGTGATACTGAAGAAAGAGGAGGGCTAGACGATGCGAATCCCTATTGCTCTTGCTGCGCTTGTCCTTCTGGCTTCTGTTGCTTGCGCCGACCAGTGGATAGACACGGACATCGAGAAGCTCCTGGAGAATGCCCCCGGACTCGAGGAGTACCCGGACGCGAGTGCGGTGTTCCTCAAGATCCAGAAGCTGATAGACGTGGATGCGGACGGCGCCATGAGTGTCCGCAGAAACACTCTCACGCGTATTCTGACGCTGATGGGTCGCGAGCGCTACAGCGACCAGTCCTTCATCTACAACAGCGACATTGAGAAGGTCGAGCTGACAAAGGGCATCACTATCCGGAAGACGGGACGCATCGTGGAGGTCGAGGAGGACGCCATCAACGATATCACGCCCGCGTTCCTCGAAGGCGCCACCATGTACTCCAACGTTCTTCAGAAGGTTATCTCATTCCCGGTCGCCGGCAGAGGAGCGACCATGGAGCTTCAGCTTGATGAGACGCAGGAGCCCGCGAAGGACGGCGGCTTCTCGGGAATCGAGTACTTCGCGGCCGGAGACCCAATCCTTGAGAAAGAGGTCCTACTCAGCGTGCCAAGCGATGCGTCGGTCACGAGCGAGATCGTCCCGGGATGGGTGGGATTTCAGGGCGAGTCCCGGATGGACGAGAACCACTGGGTTGTGCGTGATGTCCCCGCGGTCGTGCTCGAGGAGCACACATTGTCGACCCGGGAGCTATACCCGCGCGTTCTCTACTCGTCGTACGAGTCGTGGGCGGAGGCCTCCGCTTTCTTCGCCGGTGAATTCTACCCGCACGTCGAGACCGACGGCGCTGTCGCTGAGCACGCAGCAGGTGTCGTCGACGGACTCGAATCGGATGAGGATAAGACGCGGGCGCTCTTCCTTGACGTCGCGGAGAACGTTCGTTACACCCCGCTCGATCTTGGTCTGGGAGGATACGAGCCGAATGACGCCGGCAGTGTTCTCACAAACCTCTATGGAGACACACGCGACATGGCCGTCCTTCTCGTGAGTCTTCTTCGCTCTCAGGGAATCGACGCGAGACCTGCTCTGGTTCGCGGCTACGGTGGTGCTTTCACGGAGTCGGTGCCGACGCTCAAGCAGTTCAACAAGGTCTTGGTCCGCGTGCCGGAAGGCGACGGCTACAGATTCCTCGACCCGCGGCTCGACGATGTGGGCTACGGTCATCTTCACTTCGGCGTAGGCAACACCACGCTTGTGGTCTCAGAGGATGGGACCGGCGAGCTCTTCCGGATAGCCCGTTGGGAACCCGAGCACAACTACGCCCGGAAGACGCTCTCGATCCAGCTCTCGCCTGACGGGTCTGCAGAGATGCGTGTTATCTGCCAGCTCGGCGGATACTATGACAGAAAGGCGAGGCGCACGCTGAAGGACGTAACGCCGTCGGAGGAAGAGAAGTACTTCGATGGATCTGCAGATGCCGTATCGTCAGGGGCGACCTCCCTAAGGTACTCACACTCGGATCTGAAGAATCTAATGGAAGAGGTCGGCATTCGCCAGACGGTTGAGGCCCCTGATTTCGCGGTTCTCCAGGGCGATATCATGATCCTGAGGATCCCGGAGTTCCCTCACGCTTTCGCAACGACGGGCGTCTACCCGCGCCTTTCGGAACGGGAGCTGCCGCTCGACCTCCAGTCCGAAGTGTACAGCCACTTCGAGGTCAAGGTGCTTCTGCCAAACGGGTTCACGGTCGAGCGGATGCCTGAGCCGCTGCGCATTGAGACTGAATACGCCGACTTCGAGTTAGAGTGTTCCCTGGGCGACGACGGTCACACACTCTTCTGGCTCCAGAACATCACTATCAAGAAGACGGTCGTTCCGCCCGAAGACTACGAGGCCTTCAAGAGAAGCTATGACACACTGGCGTCACCAAAGAACGCTCTCATTCTGCTCAGGAGGACAGTGCACACGCCGACAACGCTCCCGCAGTAGAAAGGCGCAACAGGGAAAGATGCCATGAAGCAAAGCTCGCTTGAGGAGATAGCGGGACGACAGAGACACAGACGCGTTCCGTTTTCGTCGCTGATGCGAAAGCGCGTGCACAGCATCTTGCTCGTATCGAGCCTCTATGACTCGTTCACGTTCCAGGAGGATGGGAACCTCGGCGAGATGCTGTTCTCAGAGTATCAGGAGCTGAATTTGAGTTCGGCTCCGGCGATCACGAGGGTGTCGACAGCCGCAGCCGCCCTCGAGATTGTCAGACAGTCACCCCCGGACCTCATCATCACAATGCCGCGAGTCGGCGATATGGACGTCTTTGAGTTCGGAAGAGCGGTGAAGGAGATGGTCCCCGACCTCCCCGTTGTGCTACTTGCCTACGATACGCGGGAGCTGGCGTTGCTTGAGGCGCGTGACGATCACTTTGGAGTGGACAGAACTTTCGTCTGGCTCGGCGACGCGAAACTCTTCCTCACCATCATCAAGTGGGTCGAGGACGGGCTGAACGCCGTCGCGGACGCGGAGACTGCCGGTGTCAGAGTCCTTATCCTCGTAGAGGATTCCGTTCACTTCTACTCCGTCTTTCTGCCGATGCTCTACACGGAGATAATGCAGCAGACGCAGGCGCTCATGGTGGAGGGCGTGAATCGTATGCAGAAGCTCCTCCGGATGCGCGCCCGCCCGAAGATCGTGTTGGCGTCGTCGTACGAGGAAGCCCGAGAGTTGTACGATCAGTATGGCGACGGCGTTCTCGCCATGATGGTCGATGCCAGGTTCCCCCGCAAGGGAAGGAAGAACGGAAGCGCGGGCTCCGACCTCATCCGCTCGGTGTTGAAGGATGTACCGGATATGCCCATCCTGATGACATCACGGGAGGCAGAAAACTCATCCGTCGCCGAAGAGCTTGGTGTAGCCTTCATCAACAAGGGGTCACCGACGCTGCTGCACGAGGTGCGCCAGTTCCTGAAGGACTGTCTTGGATTCGGAGACTTCCTCTTCAGGATGCCCGACGGCGAGGTAGTCGCAAAGGCGGACAACCTCCGGAACCTTGTGGGCGCGCTCGAGTCGGTGCCTGATGAGTCTATCATCTATCATGCTTGCAGGAACGACTTCTCCATGTGGCTCATGGCGAGAACGGAGTTCGAACTCGCCAAGGCCCTGAGGCCGAGACGCCCAAATGAGTTCAAGAGCACCGATGAGCTGAGAGCCTATCTGCTGAAGTCTCTCAGGGATTACAGAAACCGCACGCGCGCCGGACTCGTTGAGGAGTTCTTCAGCGACACGTTCGAGGCGGACGGTGTCTTTACGAGGATCGGCACAGGCTCGCTTGGCGGCAAGGGACGCGGTCTCGCCTTCATGAATTCGCTCATAGGCGAGTACAGGATCGAACACCGCTTTCCCGGTGTCCGCATCCAGGTGCCGCCCACGACCGTGATCGCTACGGACGTCTTCGATAGATTCATGCATGAGAACGATCTGGAGATTCTTGCTCTGAGCGACGCAGACGACGCGACCATCAGAGAGGCCTTCCTGCAGGCGAGCCTCCCTGATGAGATCGTGAAGGAACTCCGGACGTTCATTGAACGCGTGGGATACCCACTTGCCGTGCGCTCGTCGAGTCTCCTCGAAGACTCATCGTACCAGCCGTTCGCAGGCATCTACCAGACATACATGCTTCCCAACAACGACCCCGATCTCGAGCGTAGGCTGAAGGAACTGTGCTGCGCCATTAGACTGGTCTATGCATCCACGTACTGCGCCAACTCGAAGGGCTACATAGATTCCACGCCGAACAGGCTGGAAGACGAGAAGATGGCTGTCGTGGTTCAGCAGGTGACCGGACGCACACATGGGGACTATCTCTACCCCGACGCGGCGGGCGTCGCACGTTCCTACGACTACTATCCGGTCAAGGACCTTGAACCGGAGGACGGCGTGGCTTCGGCTGTGCTTGGTATGGGACGCATGGTCACGGACGGAGGCCGTTGCGTTCGTTTCTCCCCGGCTGCGCCCGGGAAGCTCTTCCAGTTCTCATCTACGGAGGCCTATCTCGCGAACTCTCAGAGGGAGTTCTACGCACTCGACCTCAAGGCGCCCGCCCCGGTAACGACACCGGATGCGGGGCCCGACTCCAACCTCGCTCTGCTGGACATGGATACTGCGATGGAGCACGATACGCTCGCCCCCGTGGGCTCGGTCTACTCCGCGGAGAACGACCGCATCTACGACAGTGTTCACAGACCCGGCGTGAAGATGGTCACGATGGCGGGGTTTCTGTCGGGTGACCGCTTTCCTCTGCCCGATATTCTGAGGTTTCTTCTTGACGTGGGGCGTGCCGGGCTCTCGACACACATTGAGATCGAGTTCGCCGTCATCCTGCGCGAGTCCCGGGAAGAACCGCACGAGTTCGCGTTCCTCCAGATACGCCCGCTGGTCTTCGATGTCGCCGTGGAGGATCTCGAATTGTCGGAGATAGATGCCGACAATACCATCTGCCTTTCGGAGAGAACGCTCGGGCACGGTTCGATCGCCGGCATCCGCGACATCGTGGTCGTTAAGCCGGACGCATTCGACCGATCGAAGACCGCCGAGATCGCCATCGAGATCGGCGTCATCAACGCAGCTCTCAAGAAGGACGCGCGTCCGTATCTACTTGTCGGCCCCGGCCGCTGGGGAAGCGCCGATCACTGGCTCGGGATCCCCGTGAGTTGGGCGCAGATCTCCGGCGTGCGGTGTATCGTTGAGGATGAGATGGAGGGCATCGCAATCGAGCCGTCGCAGGGAACCCATTTCTTCCAGAACATCACGTCGTTCGGGATCGGCTACTTCACGATGCATTCAGCGGGGGCGTTCGCGAAGCTCGACCGCGACTGGCTTGCGTCTCAGAGGCCCGCGTTTGAGAGCAAGCATGTGAGCCACATACGGCTGGACTCGGAACTCGAGATCCTCGTCAACAGCAGGACGGGACTCGGTGCCATCATGAAACCAGGCAGGAGCGTGGCGAAATCGGAGGAGTAGGAACTCCTCGCAGACGCCCTCAACGATACATCGCCTTGATCACACCCCAGCTTGTGGGCTCCACGGGGGTCGTGCCCTCGTTCAGGAAAAGGAGGTTCACTCCCATGCTCAGAGCTAGGATCATATCGGGGTCACCGTCGGCGTCGGCGTCCAACAAGCCTATCCCGTATGCACCACCGGTCCTAAGTTCTATGCCGACCAGCATGTCAGGGTTCTCGACGAACGCGAACTCCTGTGGCGTTCCGACGTTCTCAAAGCACTCCGGCCATGTGTCCTGTGTGACTCGGACGACGTCCAGATCTCCGTCAAGATCCAGGTCGCCAAGGCTGATAGCGGGAATAGCACCGTCTGCCGCCGACACGCCGTCCACCCAACCGACGTACTGATAGGAGGGCGAGGTGCTCGTCCCCACGTTCTGAGCGTAGCGGATCGTCCCAGACCAACTTCCCAGCATGAGATCAAGATCACCATCCGCGTCCATGTCGGCGAGCCGCGGCTGCCCGCTCCCGATGCTCTTCGGAATGCCATCGAACACCGACAAGTCAGGCTCCCAGACCGGCTGCGCACAGCTGCCTGTGTTCCAGTAGAAGCGCACGAAATCATCGTAGAAGCAGATGAGAACCAGATCGAGATCGCCATCCGCATCAAGGTCTCCGAAGCTGCCGGTCCGGAAGTGGCAATCCACGATCTCCGTGAACTGCGTCTCATCGAGATACCATGCGGGCAACTGCGGCGTACCCACGTTCCAGTAGAGACGCACAGGTCCGAGACGCAGCAGCACCAGGTCCTCATCCCCATCGCAGTCAAGATCCCCCGCTGATACTGTGGAGGAATAGCCTTGGGGAGCCCACTCATGTGCCGGCGTCCAGTAGATCGAGCCGGCCCGGGCTGCAGATGAGATCACGAGGACCACGCCGACCAGCACCAACACATTCACTATCGCCTTCATATCATCCCCCTCTGCTGTGAAGGGTCGGGACAAGAACGCCGCGTTCTTTGTGCGACGCCGTTCTACCGATTCTCCTCATCATGCTCGCCGAGAACCGCCCTCGGCGTGTACCAGACAGTCAGTGTGGCAACGCCTGCCCGCAGGCCTTGAGCGAACTCCGGCAGCACGTTGCCGTCCTCACCCGCCGATGGGGCCAGCACAAACCCGCGGTTGGCTGCCGCGTCATCCGCCCAGACCGCCACCATCTCGGTTACATCCAGGCGAACGAGTGACGAGTCCCCGGCCGCTACCCCCCACATCGCATGGAGACCGCGGTCGAAGGGCTCTGCACCACTCCCATCGAACCCCGTCCAGTCGACGAGGCCCTCCTCCCAGTCCTCGGTCACAAAGAACGCGTTCAAGGTCAGACCGCCCACCGAGGCATCACACTCAACCGCTGCAACGAACTCAACGACTGCAAGCTCGATCTCCGCCTCCTCGAGATACTCCGGGAGATCGAACTTCGCCAGGAACCGTCCGGGGGTCTCTCCGGGAGCGTCGATCACAGATCCTGTCGCGCTCGCCTCCAGACCGATCTTGGCCGCGAAGCCATCACCACCCACGGCACAGAGAAGCGCGAGAGCCATCGCCGGGACCACGCAGTACCGACTGTACCATCCGTTCATCGGGCGCCTCCTACTTCAATAATACCACTTTCTTGACCGATGTTGAACCCTGCGATATCAAGCGGCAGAAGTAGACGCC
>JAUWBY010000057.1 GCA_030609605.1 Candidatus Eiseniibacteriota bacterium | reverse complement strand
CAGAGATCACACTATCACGGGGAACAACATCCACGGTAATGGCTGGGATGGTTTCAGGCTTGATCTCGAAGGCTGGTACTACTCGTCCGCCTACTTCGGGGGTGCCTATGCCAATGCTCAGTACGCAAGCACTTCCAATATCGAGTTCGGTTCCGGCGCAATCCACGGCAATACGGATGATGGGACGATCGTCGTCGGCACTCCGACGAACGGGTTTGTGCTGGACGCGTCCGCCAACTGGTGGGGTGATCCCGACCCAAGCGACGATGTCTCAGGCGCGGTCGATTACAGCCCGTGGTGGGGTGCTGACTACGTCGGCGACCCGCACACAACGGGCTGGACATGGTATACGGATGATTCGATCCAAGACGCGATCGACGCCGCCAGTTCGGGCGACGTGATCCATATCGCCGCGGGGACGTACCGCGAGCAGATCAAGATCGACGGTAAGAGCCTCGATCTGGCCGGCCCCGTTGTCGGAACGGCGACTGTCGAGGCCGTGGATGTAGGCAGCAGGACGACCTACAGCATCACGCAGTGGAACGCCTCCGTGAAGACGATCGATGCGTGCATCGGCGTCGTAGGGCCGGCGACCGTCAACATCTCTGATCTGACGATAGACGGCAGAGAACTCGGTCCCGACAACTTCTACGGAGTTCATCTCTTCGATACGAGCGGGTCGGTGACGGGCTGCCGGATCGAGGACATCGTGTACCCTGCGAGCCCTGGTGCCTCGAAGGTCGTCAGCCTCGTTTTGACACAGAGCGCCGCGGCCGCGAGCTACGCCATCGACTTCTCCGACAATGTCATCCCGAACTTCCAGAAGGGCGGGATCCTGATCATGGGGCCGGACATCAGCTTCACGGTGGACGGCAACGAGATCACAGACGTTCCGTCGGATGATATCGCCGGGAACGGCATCCAGTTGTCCTACGGTGCGACGGGGACGATGTCCGACAACGTCGTACAGGGTGTCGGGTACTCGGGTACTGATTGGGCCGGCACGGGCATCCTGCTTTTCGAGAGCGGCGATATCTCCATGAGCGGGGACATCGTGCACGGCTCCGAGAACGGCGTGAACTACTCCAACTGGGGTTGGATCTACTCGCACCCCTCAGCAGTGAACGTGTCTGTCACGGGTCTCGATCTCTATGACAACGAGTGGGCGCTCGGAGCTCAGCTGTCGGACGACAATGCTGATCTCAATCTCACCGCAACCAACTGCTCGATCGACGCGAGCGGTGGCGACGGCATCGACCTCTGGGGCACAGGTATCGACCCCTGGGGTGGCGCCTACTACACGGGCTGGGACAACGGCAACCTCGTGGCCAACATCACGGGCTGCAAGATCACGAACACGACGCTCGACGGGATCTGGATTGATGATCTCTCCGGGAACACGACGAACAGCATCGATGTCTCGGTGAACCAGACCGGCTTCAGTGGAAACAGCGGATCTGCTCTCTGGAACGGGCAGAGCGATGAAGTCGACGCTGAGTTCTGCTGGTGGGGTGATCCAGCGGGTCCGACCGTCATCAGAAATGGCGGAGCACGGTTGGCTGCACCTCGCGTGAGCCCGTACGGCGCTGATCTTCCCGAACGGGGCGAGCCCCGCTACGTGGATGGCGGCACGAGCCGCGCCGGTGACGGTGTTCATGGCATCGTGGACTACACGCCGTGGCTCACCGGCAACATCGTGTGCGTGTCCGATCCGGAGTACCTTACGGCTGCGACACCGACGAAGACGATCGCCGTCAAGTACCTTGGCGGTGGTGGTGGAGCGATGTTCGGTTACTCGGTCAAGTTCTCGTGGGACAGCTCGGTCGTGAGTACGACGACGGGCGACGTCAACGAGGGCAACCTGCTCTCTGATCTCGGCGGCACGTTCTTCTACGCGGCGCCCGGCACGGGTGACGAGATTGTGATGGACTGTGCGCTCCTCGGCAGCATAACGGGCGCCACAGGTCCCGGCACACTCTTCACGATCGACTTCACGGGTCTGGCAGTCGGGACGAGTGACATCGACGTCGCAATCCTCAACGTCCGCGACCAGTACAACAATCCTCTGAGCGGGTTCTACGAGGACGACGGCCTCCTGATCGTGGATGTTTCGGTGCCCACTATCACGACCGTCATGATCCACAACACGACGCTGGGGCACACCAACGCCTATATCAAGAACACGGACGCAGCGCAGGTGACGGCGACCGTGCTCGATGATGATCCGGCGTTCGGTGCCTCGAACATCTTTGCGAACCTCTCCGGTCTCACCGGTCTCAGCGGTGACACGGCCGTGAACCCCGGCAGCCACAACTGGGCGACGGGGCTCGCTACCTGGACGATCGTTACACCTCCTGGTGTGAACTGTAACCCGGCGAATGGAATCGTTACGGTGACTGTCGACGCGACCGATGCCATCGGCAACCCGGCGGCACAGGGAAGCGATGACATCATCGCCGACAACATTGCTCCAACGGCCGTGACGAACTTCGACGCGGCGCCCGGTCACCAGAAGTGCGACCTGTCGTGGACGTTGGGCACGGACACCTACCTCGACGGCGTCGTGGTTCAGAGGAATGCGAACGCCGGCGAGTACCCGATCTACCCACTCTTCGTTGCGGCGTGGCCGAACGTGATCGCGTTCTACCCGGGTAGTGAGTTGCTGGGCACTAACGTGTACAACGGAACCGGCACGAGCACGGCGGACGCAGTAGTGGATCGCAACATCTACTACTACCAGGCGTTCTGCTACGACATCGCTCGCAACTACGGTGCGCCAGAGGTCGCGGGCGCTTCGGCGGACCTTGCCACGAACTACTGGCTTGGTGATGTCGCCGCCGTGATAGGTAACTGGGGCTACAACGGCCTCGTGAACGATGCCGATATCGACAAGCTCGGCAGCAAGTACCACCAGCCGCCAGGTGGCTCACCGGAGGATCAGATGGACGTCGGCCCGACGGTGCATCCGACCTACGGGCGACTTGGTCTTCCGACGCCGGACGATTTCGTCGGGTTCGAGGATCTTATGATCTTCGCGATGAACTACGGTGTTGTGACTGCGCGCATCGTTCCGCTTCTTACTGAGCCTGCCATGGGCGACCTTGCGCTCTCGATCGAGGAGATCGGAAGAAGCGCAGACGGCACGGTCGAGCTGGCCCTGCGGCTCGTAGGCAACATGGGTGAGGTGAAGGGCGTGACCGCTGTTCTCTCACTTGACGGTCTGGAGTTCGTCTCGGCGCGTCTGTCCGATGAGATGGAGACGCCGGCGGCCGGTATCTTCTTCTGGCACGGCGAGAAAGACGGTGCGGTCGAGATCGATCTCGCGATGCTCGGAACCGGCATGACGATCGGTGGTTCAGGTGATCTGGTCCATCTGACGCTCCAGGCTACTGGGGACGCTTATTCGATCGAGTTCGAGTCGGCGAGCCTCCGTGGCGCTGAGAACGAAGATCTGGATGCGGATCTTGCCGGCTACGGTTCGGGTGATGAGATCCCGATGGTGTTCCGTCTGGTTCAGAACGCACCGAACCCGTTCAACCCTCTGACGACGATCGCTTACGAGGTTCCCCAGGCGTCAGCAGTGACGATCACTGTGTACGACGTCTCGGGTCGTCTTGTGACGACGCTCGTGGACGGTACGGTTGATCCAGGTCGCCACAGTGTGGTCTGGGACGGCAGGAACGACCATGGTGAGTCTGTCGGTAGCGGCGTGTACTTCTGCACGATGGAAACGCCCGACTACCACGGCAGCCACAAAATGGTACTGATGAAGTAGCGAAGGACGTGCGGGGCCCGGGACTGAGTCCTGGGCCCCGCGACCTCACGCGGCCCGATGGAGAGGCCGCCGAGCGGGGAGGTTGTTGTGAAGCGAGCCCGGAAACATCAGCGCAGCAGAACTCGTGCCCCTGCCGTATGGGTGTGGGCCCTGTGCGCGCTGGTCATGCTCCTCCCGGGGGTTGCGGCCGCCGGGACGAACGTCTACTTCGAACCATCACATGCTATGTTGCTCGCGCCCGGGGAGGAGTGCGAACTGAGCCTCCGGGTCGGGGCCTGTGATGATTCCATTGCGAGCTATCAGCTCTATCTGTCATTCGACCCGGGGGTTGTGGAGCTTGTCTCGGTGGAGGAAGGGAGCCTCTATGTCGAGAGCGGTTTCATGACCTGGTTCATTGAGGAAGAGGAGTACCCCGGGTTCTGGCATTTCTTCGATACGGTGTTCGGCGCGGGGACCTATGTGCTCCCGCCCGGGGAGCTTCTGCACCTGACCTTTCGGGCCGTCGACTACGGTCAGACGGAGGCGCGTATGGACACCATCAGGATGACGGACGTTCGGCGCGATCCGTTGCCCGTCGACTCGTTCGAGAACGGGTGGATCTTCGTCGTGCCTGCCACGGGTGTGCCGGATGAAGTCATAGAGCAGCCAAGGATCGGGTGCATTGCGCCTAATCCCTTCACGGGCGAGACCCGGATCCAATACAGCGTGCCGACATCGTCCACAGGATGGACGGTAGAGATCTTCAGCGCTTCCGGTAGGTGCGTGAGCGTGTTCGATCTACCTCTTGGTGTGTTGGACGGCGAGATCGAGTGGGACGGACGGTCCAGGGAAGGGCATGAGCTTCCGTCGTCCGTCTATTACGTGAGGCTTGCAGGTGAGGCCGGCGAGTCGCTCTCGCGGGTCGTCAAACTACGGTGATGCCGAATGTGCCTATTCTACAGGGATATTGATAGACGTAGTTGGAGCAAGAACCGGAGCGTGGACAATGAACGGAAGACGCATCCTGCTGAGCGCTGGCGTGCTCCTTCTGATGTTTGGGATGGGGCCGCCGGCGGAGGCAGACGACCTGGGGATCGCCCTCGTATACACTGACCCAACGGTGCGGCAGATCGCCGGTGGCCAGACCGCGACTTTCGACATCATCTACGATGGAAGCGATGTGACGGAGGGGCTGAGGGGCTATCACCTCGAGATCAGCTTCGACGCCGCCTTGGTCTACGTGAATGATGTGGATATCGACGTCGTGGAGGGAAGCTTCCTGGCGGGCGTGGGATCGACGGCGTTCTTCGCTGTTGATGTGTCACCCGGTATGGTCGTGATCGATGGGGCCATTCTGGGAGATTCGGGTGGGGCGTACGGTGCGGGGGATCTCTTTTCGATCACGTTCACCGGGCAGCCCACGGGAGACGGTGTCACCCTTGTTCAGTTCACCGAAATGACGCTGCGCGACCAGGACAACTTCCCAATCGGCGCAACCGGTGTGGTGGGGATCATCGTGCTGGACAACACGCCGCCGAATGTCCCGGTGATCGATCCGGAACCGGAATTCACCCCAGGTACGATGAACCGCGTCTCCTGGTCAAACGAGAGCGTGTCCGGAGCAGTAGGCTACTGTATCGAAGCCTCGGAGACATCCGATTTTGCAGTCATCGTGAGTACGAGTGGTTGTACACCCTTCACGTGGCACAATCTCCTGGGGCTCGATGACGGCCAGATCTACTACTTCCGCGTGAGGTGCAGGGACGCTCTCTGGAACATCTCCGACTGGTCCGACATCGAGCACTCTACTCAGGATAACTCCGCACCGTACAGCGAGGCCGGTCCTCTGAATCCTTACTACAATACAGTGGTCCTGAGCATTCCGTACACGAGCGGCGATGCCACGAGCGGTGTTGACTTTGTCAGGCTCTTCTACCGCGTGGACGGAGGGACATGGACTCAGCATGGCGGCACGTACACGGCGAGTCCGATAGGCTTCGTCGCATCGGGGGAGGGCGTCTACGATTTTTACACACGCGCGACCGACAACGTCGAGAACGTTGAGACGGCCCCAGCGTTGCCTGACTGCACGACCGAGGTGGATCTCACGCCTCCCGCCGGCATCGTCGACATGGAGACGCTGCCGGGGCACAACCGGATTCATCTTTCCTGGACCGTTCCGACAGTGCGCGATGCTCCCATTGAGGGAACTCTCATCGTGAAGAAAGCCTGGGGCTCAGGCGCCTATCCTGAGTACGACGATTGGGGCGCCCCTGTCGGCTATCCCGGCAACCCGGCCGACGGGACCGTTGTGGCATTTGTTCCCGGCACCGGTGCGCAGACGTACGACGATGAGACTTTCACCGACGCGACCAGAAACATCTACTACTACACAGCATTTGTCCGAGACGCCGCAGGGAACTACTCGGCTGCTGCGGCGAGCGCGCAGGACCGCTCGACATCGTATTGGCTGGCCGACGTGGACGATGTGACCGGGGCGCCGGGCGTGTACGACGGTAACGTCGATTTCTACGACAAGATCATCCTGTCGGATTCCTACGACACTCAGGATGGGGACGCATACTACGAGCCCGAGATGGACGTCGGACCAACCGACGACTGGAGCCGGTTCGGCATACCGTTGACGGACGACGCGATCGATTTTGAAGATCTCATGATCGTCGCGATGAACTACGGCCGGGTGGATCCCTCGGGCAAGGTGGTGGCCCACGGCCTCGCTGGACGTGATCCGCTCGGTCCGTTGTCGCTGGCTCTCACTGCGATCAGTTCGGATGTGGAGCCGGGAGCTGAAGTGGTCGTCGTTCTCACACTGAAGGGCAACTGCTCGGAGGTGAAGGGGCTGTCTGCTGAACTCACATACGATGCAGGAACGTTCGAACTGGTCGAGATCGCACCGTGTGATGTGCTGTCGGGTTGGGACGATGAGATCTTCTTCTACTGGGTAGAGAAACCGGGCGGCGGGCTCCGGATCGATGTGGCGTCTCTCGGAACTGACGCAGCAATAGAAGGTTCGGGGCCAGTGGCGGAACTGCGGTTCCGTGCTGTGGCGGTTGATCGAATCGAAGTCGGCTTCGCTGGGGCAGAGGTCCGCGGAGTGGACAACGAGCGACTCGAGTGTCGCCTGTTGGACATCGGCTCAGGTTCGGAAGAGGTGACCGGAGAGGTGATAGCCCTCGCTCAGAACATCCCGAACCCGTTTAACCCGATGACGATGATCGCATTCGACGTGCCCGAAGAGGCGAGAGTGTCACTCTCGGTCTACTCGGTGTCGGGGCGGCGCCTGGCATGGCTCAAGGACGGTGTCTGCGATCCCGGCCGGCACACTGTCATCTGGAACAGCAAGGACGACAATGGGGTAGAGATGAGCAGCGGCGTTTACTTCTATGCGCTGGAGGTTGGTGAAGAGAGGCTTGAGAGGAAGATGGTTCTCATGCGGTAGGGTCATTCCTGATCGCTCTCAGGGATGGCTCACGGGAAGGTCCGGGCGGCAACCTCAATTCTGGGCTCGCGGTTTCGTCCGGACCAACCCTCTACACCTCGGGGATGGTGTGCCATGACGATGTGGACTACACGATTAGCTGTCGCGCTCGTTCTCTTGACGGCGGTGTCCGCATATGCCGCGCCGACGGTCTTTGTGCATCCCGCTGAACTCCTTGTTGAGCCGGGGACGGAGTTCTCGATGAGCATCAGAGTTGACGCCGGCGCCGACACGGTGACCTGCTTCCTCGTGGAGTTTCAGTTCGATCCTTCTGTGTTGGAACTCGTTTCTGCAGAGGAAGGTAGCTTGTTCACGGAATGCGGGTACGGGACAATGTACCACTGGGACGCCTCTGATTCCGGGGATCACTCCTGCAATGATGTCACGCTCGGGCATGATGCCTACGTACTCTGTCCCGGTGAACTCATTAATCTGGAGTTCATGTCGGTGGGTGAAGGTGTGACGTGGATCGAGATTGTCCACGCAGATCTCAGAGATCTCCGCCGCGATCCCATTCTTCCACTCTTCACCGAATCGGCGCTTGTGGCCGTCGTACTCGGTACCGACGTTACAGAGAACGACGGCGGCGGAAGCTTGAGTCTCTCCGTCATGCCCAACCCCAGCGTGGGCGAGACAGAGCTCCATTTCCAACTGCCCGGCTCCGCGCTGACCGCTTCGCTGAGCATCTACGACATAGCAGGGAGAGCGGTCTGGAGATCCGGTCCCCTCGAAGCAGCGCACGCAAGAAGTGTCATGTGGCGAGGTTGCGATGCCGCCGGCGCGGCGGTGCCATCCGGAGTGTATCTTGTGGAACTCCGCGCGACCGTTCTTTGCGGCAGAGAGATCGTGGACAGAAGCAAGATTGTGATATCGCGATAGAGGACAGCAAGAGGCAGCATGTTGATCTAGATCAGCGGAGGCAATAGTGAGCACTGCAGAGAGAGTCATCTTCATTGTGGGGGTCGTGTGCGCGGCCGTGCTGGTCGGCGGGCAGGCAGCGGCCGCGCCGACTATCTACATCGATCCGCCGCAGAAGTACGTTGGGATCGGTAACCCCTTCGAGATATCCATCTCGATCAATGATGAACTCGCAGGGCTGACGGGCTATGACCTGTGGATCGACTATGATGAAACCCTGATAGAGCTCGTGGACGTCTCTGAAGGGGTTCTTCCTGATGGGAGCAGCTACAACACCTTCCTCTACTGGACGGATGCCGGCACGCCATCTGATATGGTGCTGATCAACGGAGCCATACTCGGGGGATGGGTGGATGGTCCCGGCGAACTCCTCGTTCTCTCGTTCGTGTCGCTGGCGGAAGGTACCTCGCCAGTGACTTTCCACGACGTCGATCTGAGAGACATCGACAACAATGTGATATCAGTGGCGTCTGTAGGCGGGGAGGTAATGGTCGTTCCTCCAATCATCTACATCGACCCATATGAGACCAATGTAGGCGTAGGTGATCTCTTCGATGTGTTGGTCTCCATCAATGATGGTCTGACAGGACTGACGGACTACGACCTGTGGATCGACTACGACGAGACCCTGATAGATCTCACAGACGTTTCTGAAGGAACTCTTCCTGCAGGAAGCAGCTACGAGACTTTCCTCGACTGGACGGATGCTGGCACGCCGTCGGAGATGGTGCTGATCAATGGCGCCATACTCGGAGGATGGGTGGATGGCCCCGGTGAACTTCTCGTTCTCTCGTTCGTGGCGCTGGCGGAAGGTACTTCGCCGATCACCTTCCACAATGTCGAACTCAGAGACCTGGAGAACAATCCCATACCGGCTACCGCGATTGACGGTATCGTCGTGGTCAGTGAAGTTGTGCCCGTTGAACAGCGCAGCTGGACAGACATAAAGCTGATGTACAGATAGGTTCTGGGAGTCCCTCCGATCACGGGGCGTCGCGGCATTTCTCCCTCACAGCGTGCTCCGGCGCGTTGTTTGCTCGTCGGCGCCCCGATTCTTGATTTCGTCCGGCAGGCACTTGGGCCACGCCCCGATTCCCGACAGGCTCCCACATACGCTTGAGCCCCACTCCTCCATCCGGTAGAATCAACCCCATGAGCATCAAAGGTGAACTCGTCCGCGTGCGGGCCGCCGACGGTCTGGAACTCGTCGGTTTCTACGCATCACCCGAGGGTGGCGCGAGACGTGCGGTTCTCCACATGCACGGTTTGGCCGGCAACTTCTACGAGAACCGTTTCATAGATTCCATCTGCGGTTCGGTTGTGGAGAAGGGGCTTGCGTTCCTGACTTTCAACAACCGCGGACATGACTATCGTTCTGACAACCTGCGCGGCGTCGGTGTTGAAACGTCCTACTCTCCAGGTGGTGTGGCGTGGGACATCTACGAAGACTGCATTCACGACATAGCGGGCTGCGCTGACTTCCTCGCCTCTTGCGGGCACAGCGAGATATACTTCGAGGGTCACAGCCTGGGAGCCTGCAAGATCGTCTACTACCTGAGCGAGCGTCCTGATGAGCGCGCGGTGGGAGCCGTGCTCATCTCACCTCCGGACATGTTTGCACTTCAGGAGGAGAAGACGGGCGGTCTGGACGCGCTTGTGGCTGAAGCGCGCGCGCACGTCGGCGCCGGTTCGGGTGACACGTTGATGGAAGTCGGTCGCGCCATTCCAGTGACGGCGCTGGCGTTCCTGAGCGTCTATGGTGACCGTTCAAGCGGTGACGTATTCCCCTTCGCGCGCGGCGCCGAAGGCGACTACCGAAGATTGGCACTACTTGCAGTCCCGATGCTTGCAACCTACGGCACGATCGAGGAAGCTGTGACAGTGCCGGTCGAGAACGCGATCAGCCGGCTGCGCGACAAGGCCACTCAAGCACCCCGAGTGGAGACCGCCGTCATTGAGGGCGCGAATCACACCTACTGGGGGAAGGAAGCTGAGCTGGCTCGTGTCATCGCGGAGTTCGTCGAGCCCTAGCCGCGAAGGTCGTGGCCGCAACCGAGTCCCCGGTCTTGGTGCCACTCAGGCGCATGGACAACGAAAGAGGAAGACGATGGCAGTCATCATCAAGGGAGGGAAGCTCATCACCGCGATAGACTCCTACACTGCCGACCTCTTGGTGGAGGATGGGAGAATCGCGGAGATCGGAACCGATCTGACCGAGCCTGCGGGCGCAGACGTCTACGACGCCTCGGGCAAGCTTGTCCTGCCAGGTGTGATCGACTCGCACGTTCACGTCGATCTGGAACTCAGAGAGCACGTGTCCTCCGGTTTTCTCGCAACGACGCGCGAGGCTGCGTTCGGCGGCGTGACATCTTTTCTCACATACGTCACGCCACGCAGGGGCGAGGGGCTCATGGAAGCCGTCAACGCCCGTCGGACGCGGGCGAACGGGCAATGCTACGTGGACTATGGTCTCCATGCGTCGCTCGTCCGGTGGGACGACCGGGAGGACGATGAGGTCCCCCAGATGATCGAGGCGGGCATTCCGTCGTTCAAGATGTACACCGTCTACTCGGACGCGGGACTGGCCAGCGATGAGAATGAGCTGTACGAGGCATTCCTTCTCGTTGGTCAGCACGGCGGGTTGATCGAAGTGCATTGCGAGAACGAATGGATGATCGAGAATCGCATCGCTCGGCTGACTAATCAGGGAAGGTTGTC
>JAUWBY010000051.1 GCA_030609605.1 Candidatus Eiseniibacteriota bacterium | reverse complement strand
GAGTTCAGCATCCGCGGGGGCATCATGGACGTGCTTCCGTTCGGCTACGATGATCCCATCAGGCTTGAGCTCGAGGGCGATGTCGTCGAATCGATTCGGCAGTTTGAGGTCTACACACAGCGGTCGGTCCGGGAACTCGATGATGTCGTTATTCTGCCGCGCCGCGAGGTCGCTCTTCTGAGCGAGGGGTCCGGGGAACTGGCACAGAGACTCAGGAAGGCGTACCCCGTCGACTCCGAGGACCGGGATTACCTCCTGAATGGTTTGGAGGAGCGCTTCTATTTCGAAGGAGTCGAGCAGTACATCCCCGCCATTCACCCCGATGCGGAGACACTCGTCGACTACCTGCCTGGTGACGCGGGCATCATCCTGATCAGAGAAGATGAGATCTGGGACAGGGCGGAACAGACCTCGCTCGAGGCAGCCAAAATCTACATGGAGAAACGCAAACAAGCACCGCTCTGTGAGCCTGAGTCGCTGCTTGTCCCGTTCGACAGGCTCATCGCGCGGCTGGGCGGAAGGCCGCTCGTTGCCATGGGGTTCATCAGAAGCAGAGCGCTGGAAGCGCTTCCTCGTATCGACCTCGAGTCGAGGCGGCAGGAGTCGTTCGGCTCGGATCTGGAGGCGCTAAGGAAGCACCTCAGCGATCTCTCGGGCTTGAACCGCGTTTTCATCATGTGCGACAACCGAGGCCAGGCGGCCAGGCTGACGGAACTCCTTGGTGATACGGCCACCGATGTGGCGCTGGAGCTGGGAAGCCTCGAGAGAGGTTTCTCGATGTACGGAGCCGGTCTGGTCGTCTACACGGACCACGACATCTTCGATCGGTACAGGCGGAGGCGCCGCCGGAAGTTCCGCGGTGGTGCACCCATCTCAAGCTTCGAGGCGCTGGAGGAGGGGGACTACGTCGTTCACATCAACCACGGCATCGGACGCTATGTGGGTATGACGCGTGTTGAGGCCGACGGTAGGTCCATCGACTGTGTTGTTGTCGAATACGCGGACAGCGGACGACTCTATGTGCCGGCTGACGAGATCGATAGATTGCAGAAGTACGTAGGGAAGGAAGAACGCAGCCCTCGCCTGAACAAGTTGGGTGGCATTGCGTGGCAGAAGACCAGGGCACGCGCCAAGCAGGCAGTGGCGGAACTAGCCCGGGAACTCCTCGATCTCTATGCTGCCAGGAAGGGAGGCCCGGGGATGGCCTTCCCGGAGGACACAGGCTGGCAGCAGGAGCTGGAGGCATCGTTCATCTACGAGGAGACAGACGATCAGCTCAGTGCAACCGAGGACATCAAGCGTGACATGGAGTCGCCGAAGCCGATGGACCGGTTGATCTGCGGGGACGTCGGATTCGGCAAGACCGAGGTTGCCATGCGTGCGACCTTCAAGGCGGTCATGCACGGAAAGCAGGTCACTGTTCTTGTCCCGACCACGATCCTGGCGCAGCAGCACCTGACCACCTTTCGGGATCGGTTCGCCGAATACCCCGTGGTCGTCGATGTGCTGTCTCGCTTTCGGACCCCCAAGGAGCAGGAGGACATCCTCAAGCGACTGGCCTCCGGGAAGATAGACGTTCTCATCGGAACACACAGGCTCGTCCAGAAGGACGTCAAGTTCAAGGATCTGGGCCTCCTCGTTATCGATGAGGAGCAGCAGTTTGGAGTTGTCCACAAGGAGTCGATCCAGAAACTCCGGAAGACCGTCGATGTGCTGACGATGACGGCGACCCCCATACCGAGGACTCTGCACATGTCGATCATGGGGGCGCGCGATATGTCGATAATCGCCACGCCGCCGAGGGATCGGCTCGCCGTCAGGACCGAGACAGCGCCGTTCGATGATGACCTCATCGAGGAAGCGATCATGCGTGAGGTAGACCGCGGTGGACAAGTCTACTTCGTGCATAACCGCGTGCAGACGATCGAGGCTATGGCCTCCTACCTGCGCCGGATGCTGCCGGACCTTATGATCGACGTGGGTCACGGTCAGATGCCGGAGCGCCAACTCGAGACAGTGATGCTCCGTTTCCTCGACGGGAAGATAGATGTCCTTGTGTGCAGCATGATCATCGAATCGGGATTGGACATCCCAAACGTGAACACGATCATCATCAATCGAGCCGACCGCTTCGGGCTGGCTCAACTCTACCAGTTGCGAGGACGAGTTGGCCGATCCGACCACCGCGCGTACGCTTACCTGCTCGTGCCGGATGACAGGAGGATAACGGCAGTGGCAAGAAAGCGGCTCGCCGCCATCCAGGAATTCACCGACCTCTCATCTGGCTACAAGCTCGCGATGCGCGACCTCGAGATCCGGGGAGCCGGAAACATCCTGGGGGCGGAGCAGCACGGACACATGCTTGCCATCGGTTTCAATCTATACACTCGTCTTCTGCGTGAAGCCGTCAAGCAGCAGAAGGGTGAGCCAAGAGACGAACGATCGGATCCTATTGTGCATATCAAGATAGATGCATATATACCAAACCGCTACATGGACGATGATGACATGAAGCTGGATGTCTACAAACGGATACGGGATACGGAGAACGAGGAGGATGTGGCGCGACTTCGAGAGGAGCTCGCAGACCGATTCGGACGCCCACCCGTCGAGCTTGAGGCGCTACTGGATGTGCAGGCTCTCAAGCTTGTCTGCGCGGCCGCCGGAGTTGAGGAGATATCAACAAGCGGACGGCGGATCGAGGCGCGCTTCGCCGCATCAAAGGCACCGAAGCCGGCGCATATCAGCCGGGTGCTGGAGACGTGCGATGAGCCACTGGCGTTCACGGCAACGTCAGGGTTGACCGTCTGCTTCGAATTGCCGCGCGACCGTCGCGAGGCTCTGAGGGTTGGGAGAAAGGTCTTGAAGGCCTTCATCGATTGTGCTAGTTTGTAAAAAGTCTGTGCGAGCCCGAAAGTGGGCTCTTTTGGTATTGCTAACTGCTGATAGGACAAGGGAATAGGCTTGGATAGGACTTGCTTCGAGGCCATTCCGGGACCGAAAGGAGCTGGACAATGAGGAGATTGGCCGCAGTAGCAGTGATGTTTGCGGTCGTCGCCCTTCTGGCAGGATGCGCAGGGCCGGGTGACAGACCCGTGGTGACGCTGACCGACCAGAACGGCGTTGTTGAGAATCGCGTAGTAACGGTTGCCTACGTGAACGAGCGCATGGACAGCATGCCGCCCATGCTTCTGCCTGGCATAGGTGGAGATGAGGGAAAGCTCGGCTTCCTGGATGAGATCATCAGGAAGGAGCTTCTGGTGATCGGTGGCTACAGGATCAGCATCGACGAGGACCCGCGGCTCAAGGTTGCAATAGAGCATTTCACGAAGACGAAATGCGAAAGCATGCTTCGTGAGGAACTGATCGTCGGGCCAAGCGCGGTCACGACTGAGGATGTCGAGGAATACTACAAAGTGCGCGATGTGTTCTTCCAGATGCGAGAGATAGTCGTCAACGATGAGGCGCTGGCTCAGGAAGCATATCGCCGGGTTACAGAAGGCGGAGAGGATTTCGCCGATGTCGCCAGGGAAGTATCCGTGGCGAGCACTGCCTCGGACGGAGGACGGAAGCAGCACACAAAGACCTGGCAGGATTTCCACCCGCTGATCCGTGTTGGCATTCGAGACCTGGAGAAGGACGACATCTCGGAGCCGATCGAGGTCGGCGACAGCTACTACATGTTCCTCGTGCTCTCCCGGAAGGCGCCGACTGAGCGTGAGCCGCTTGAGGAGCGACACCTCGCCGGGATCACAATGGAAGCCAGAGCCTTCAGACGCGATCTGACCGAGTTCTACGTCATTGAGAGCTGGATGGCGGAAGCCGACATCACATACAACGATGAGGCGGTTGATCTGGTTGGAACGAGGATCGACGAGAAGATCCTGGAACTGATTCCTCCGAGCGACGAGCCCATGGACAGTGCCGCGGCCATAGCGCGCGCACGGACGCAGATCGTCCCTGATCTCACCGACGAAGAGGGGCAGATGGAGTTCACACGCTTCAGGGTCGGCGGCCGGGAGCACATCTGGACGCTTGGAGACTACGCGAGGATCCTCAGTGAATCTCCGGGTCTGGAGACGCCGAAGAGTGGTAGCCGGCTCTACGTCACCGACTCCGTGATCAAGCGCGTGTTCAAGATGATCAAGGAGTACGAGATAGAGAAACGAGGTTATCTCACGAGTCGCGAGATGCAGGACTACCTGGCTGAGCGTTTCGAAGAGGGGATCGTGGACCTCACCTATGAAGCAGAGGTCACTCTGAAGACGGAAACGCCGTCTGGGCAGGAGGTAAGAGATTACTTCCGGTCACACCGCGAGGACTTCGTGAAACCACCGGCAGCGGACGTCCGGCAGATACTTGTTGGGACGGAGGCGGAGGCCAACCTTATCCTCCAGCGCATCAGAGAGGGAGAGGCCGACTTTGTGGAGATGGTTCAGAAACACTCCATGGACGAGTGGAGCAAGAGCAGGGACGGTCTCATCGAGAACATCATTCAGGGTGAGGGGCGGCTTGCGTACATTCAGGAACCGGCATTCTCCGTCGATATCGGCGAGATAAGTGATCCGGTTCGTGCGCCGGGCGGCTACGCGCTGGTGGAGGTCCTGAGACGCTACCCAGAGAGGCAGCTCGAGTTCAGCGAGGTCGGTGAGAGCGTAGTGGCGACGATTGTCGGTCAGCGACGGGAGGATGCCCTGCTGGCATTCCTTGATGACGTTCGGGCAACTGTCGACATCAACATCCATGAAGAGAATCTCCAGTACGTGAGCGATCCGTTGGACGTGTATGAAGAGAAGGAGAAGCAGCGGATTACGAGGGTGAGTGGCTAGCCGGCGGTGAGCGCTGGGGTACGCATCGGAACGTCCACGGGCGGTTACTGGCTCGTGGACGTTCGCGCGAAGGTTGGACGCTTTCACACAGGCACGCTCTGCACCAACCCCCGCGCATGCGGACGGAGGACCGTGCAGCAGAGGAAGCTGGAGGGAACATTGAAGGGTCTGCGGTTGGCCGCGGTGCTGGCGGGGCTTCTGGTGGCAGTCGCCGGATGTGGGGGGCGAGGTGGCGAAGATGTTGTAGCGCGTGTGGGGAGCTCATCGCTGACGACGGACGAGTTCTACGCGTCGATTCCGCAACAGCATCTGGCGATGATGAGTCTCGAGGATCAGGAGGACGCGGTTGAAAGCTGGGTGAAGACCGAGCTCTTCTATCAGGAGGGACTTCGGCAGGGGATAGGGAAAGACGATGAAACCGCTCGGCGGCTTCGCGGAATAGAGCGTGAGATTGTCGCAGAGGAGTACATCAAGCGCCGGATGAGCGAGGTGCCTGACGTTACCGACGACGACGCGGCCGCGTATTTCGCGGAGCATCGGAACGGGTACGCAATCCAGGTTCGCTTGGCTCATATCCTTGTGAGGAATCGGCCCGAAGCCAAGCGTGCACGGGAGGAAATCCTCAACGGGACTCCGTTTGAGACTGTTGCCGGATCGTCATCGATAGACCAGACGGCGTCAATAGGAGGCGACCTCGGCTACATGCGGCGCGGTGAGATGATCCACGAGCTGGAGGAAGTGGCCTTCAGCCTGAAGGTAGGTGAGGTCAGCGACGTCATAGCAAGCGGGTACGGCTATCATATCCTGAAGGTGCTGGATCGTCATCCCGGCGCGGGTCAGCCGTCTTTCGAATCGAAGCGGTCGGCCGTGCTGAGTTTCCTGACATCGAGGCGCCGGCGTGAGGCATTCGACGGCTGGCTTTGCGAGATTGAAACCCGCTCGGTCGTGCATGTAGACACGTCACTCATCCGACAAGCGGCCACGGAGAGAATGAAAGGGGCAGGAGATCCGTCGTTCGTGGATCAGATCGACGAGTCGCCCGGCGACGATGCCGGTGCTGGCGCTCCCTAGTGAATTGGAGAAACAGATGATGAAATTCCATGCTGGATCAGCGATTTGGTTACTCCTCCTTGCCCTGTTCCTGTCTCCGTCAACGGCTGCAGCCCAGGAACCGGATCGTCAGTTCGTCGATGGGATCGCCGCCGTGGTGGGGAACGAGATCATTCTCGAGAGCGATGTGGATGAAGAACTCTATCTCTTCAATATGAGAACTGGTGGGGAAACGCTCTCCGAGGAGAACATACTCGAGTTTCGGAGCGGCATCGTCAACGAGATGGTGGAGGAGATGCTGCTCGTGGCATTGGCCAGAAGAGACAGCGTCGTTCTCAGACCGGGGCGCTTGGATGAGGAAATCGGACGGCGGGTGGATGAGCTCAGGAATAGATACGGTTCTCAGGAGGAGCTCGACCGTGCTCTCGCTGAGCGGGGAATGACACTTGCTGATCTGACGACCATCTATCGGGACGATATCGAGCGCAGGCTCTTGGCCGAGACGGTTGTTCGCAGGGAGGTTCACGCCAGAATCGACGTAACCTGGCGGGAGGTTGAGAGCTACTTCGAAGAGCATGGTGCAGAGTTGGGTCGAATGCCTGAGTCGTACCAGCTTTCAGGGATCATGGTGACCGCGAAGATCAGTGAGGAAGCGAAGCGCGCCGCCATCGCGAGGATGACGGAGGCCCGGGACCGTTTGGACGCGGGCGAGTCGTTCATCGACATCGCCCATGAGTACTCTGATGATGCATCGGCTGCCACGGGTGGGGATCTGGGCTGGTTCGGTCGAGGCATGATGGTCCCGGAGTTCGAGGAGGCGGCGTTTGCCCTTGAACCAGGTGAGGTGAGCGGCATTGTGCCGTCCCGTTTCGGGTTTCACATCATCCAGGTGATCGAGAAAGAGGGCGATCGTGTCCACGCGCGCCACATCCTTACGAAGGTGATGCCGGGTCCTGCTGATGAAGAGCGCGCCGTAGCGAGGGCGGAGAGCCTGAGACAAATGGTCCTCGACGGGGCCGATTTCTCAGCTGTCGCCGCCGGCTACTCGGAAGATGCAGCTTCCAGTGAGCGCGGTGGCGACCTGGGCTGGTTCTCTCCGGACGATCTCGACGCCGCATTCGTCACCAGCGTGGCCTCTCTCTCCGAGGGTGAGATGACGGGTGTCCTCAAAGGTGCTGCCGACTACTATGTTCTTCAGCTGACGGGGTACGAAGCCGAGCGCCAAGCCGAGCTTGACGAGATCCGGGAGCAGCTCAAGGACTACATCTTCAGCATCAGGGTGGAGGAGAAGTACGCCGCCCTGATGGAGCGCCTGAGAGACGAGATATACACCGACATCCGTACGGAGATGGTGTCGGACCAATGAGACTTGACCAGTTCCTCAAGGTGTCGCGCCTTGTGAAACAGCGCAGCATGGCGAAGCGAGTGTGCGATGCAGGGCTCGTCTCGGTGCTTGGCCGGAACGCCAAAGCCGGGATGGAGGTCAGGGTTGGGGATGAGCTGACGCTCAACATGCGCGACAGGTTTCTGCGAGTCGTGATTTGTGCGATCCCGACCGGCAATGTTCGCAAGGAGCAGGCGCCAACGCTCTACGAAGTAGTTGAGGAGAAAGATGCATCTGCCTACTGACGGCCGGCCAAGACCGCGGCTTCTGATCACGATGGGGGACCCGGCCGGGATTGGGCCCGAGGTCGTGCTCAAGGCGTGCGCCGTTCGGAAGCTCAGTGAGCGCTTCAACATCAGTGTCGTTGGCAGGCGTTGCCGGTTCGAGCAGTGGAGTGCCCTTCTTGGTATACCGCTCGGCGTAGAGCTGATCGATCCAATGGAGGATGCCACCGAAGCGACGGCATTCTCGCCGGGTGTATCAACGCCGGAAGGAGCGGGGGAAGCGCTCGCGAGCATCAAGGCGGCCGCGGAGATGTGTCTTTCAGGCGCGGCGGACGCCATGGCGACGGCCCCGGTTTCCAAGGTCGCGATGACACAGTACGGAATCAACTTCCCGGGGCACACCGAGTATCTCGCGGATCTGACGGGAGCATCCGAGTACGTCATGACCTTCGTGGTCGGAGAGAAACGTGTCGCCCTCGTGACGACGCACCTCTCAATAGCGGACGTGCCCGCCGCGATCACGAGATCACTCGTGCTCGAGAAGATCAAGGTTCTCGATCGCGGTTTGAGCGAGTGCTTCGAAGTCGCCGACCCCAGGATCGCCGTGACAGGTCTGAATCCCCACGCGGGGGAGGGCGGGATGTTCGGCGACGAAGAGGCGGTCGCGATCACGCCGGCGATAGCAGATGCCGTCGCGATGGGGATCAGGGCTGAAGGACCATTCCCCGCCGACTCGATCTACTGTGGGCTGGGGAGTGCAGATGGCCCCGGGGCGGGCTTCGACGCTGTTCTGGCAATGTACCACGATCAGGGGACGATAGCGGCGAAGCTCTGGGGTTTCTCCGAGGGCGTGAACGTCACTCTAGGGCTTCCCATAGTGCGTACTTCGGCGGATCATGGTACTGCATTCGGGCTGGCTGGGCGCGGCGAAGCCGACCCTGGGAGCATTATCGCAGCGATAATCCTGGCAGGTGAGATCGCCGAGGCGAGAGCAAGAGCCCGCGCAAGCATGTAGCGTCCCAATCTTCTGGTGTAGTATCCTCGTTCACATACAAGAGCGTGAGCACAACAACGGCGCCCGACGCTACTTGATCATCACCATCTTGCGCTCGATGCTCACACCGCCGACCTCGAGCCTGTAGAAATAGACGCCCGAGCCTACCCGGCGGCCCAGCTTGTCCAATCCGCGCCACACTGCCATGTGCTCACCGCCGCTCTTGTGCGTGTCCACAAGTACACGCACCGTCCGTCCGGAGATGTCGTGCACCGTCAGGGTGACCAGCCCTCCTGGTGACGGTACACGGTACTGGATCGCCGTCGATGGATTGAATGGGTTCGGGAAGCTGTGACTCAGGTAGGGCTTTCCGATCGCGGGACCGTCGACATCCACACCGCACTCGGTGTAGGTCTCGCTGTGCGTCTCGTCGGTCCAAGGTGTGTAGTCCACGGAACCATAGAACAGGCTGTCGCCCACGCATAGCCCGCCCCAGTAGTTGTAGTCAGCATCGACAGTGACACCCATCACGTTGAACACTGGGAAGAACGCGTTGTCCATGATGTCGTTCGCGTCGGCCAGCGAGCGCCCCACTTCGGGACCCGGATCACCCGCGTTGTAGATCCCGGCGAACGAGTTCAAGCTGATCAGATTCCCGCAGAGGAACGGCGACGCGCTGTCAGCCACAGCGACGCCATTCGAGTTCGCCGTGATGTGGTTGCCGTAGAATGTTGATGCGTCACCGTACCTTGAACTGACACCGTCCGTGCAATTGATGATCGAGCAGTCCTCGATTCCTGCGTGCGACATCCAGCAGTCGACGCCCGCCGGTGCAGTCCCCTGCCCGTCGATCGTGAATCCGGACAGGAACGTAAGGTCGCACACACCGAAGGCCGTTACGACGACAGATGACGATGCTATCGTTGTTGTCGCGCGTCCGTCGGAGCTCATCACGACAACGCCGTCCTTGAGAGTAATGCTCTCGTGGTACGTCCCCGGCGACACGAGGACCGTGTCAAGGGCAGCCGACACGTCTATCGCCGCCTGGATCGTGCCGTAGGGCGAAGGTACTGAGAGCACATCTCCCGAGCCCAGGTAGACCATATCGGAGTACTCGCTCTTCTGAGCCTCGGCATCGGTCGCGACAAGACGATAGAAGTAGGTCCCGTTTGGATTGAGGGCCTCGTCCAGGAATGTCGGGTCCGGCACGACGCCGACCAGCCTGTCGGCATTGATCGGTGGCGAGAACGGGATCGTGTCCCGATAGACCCAGTAGCGCCTGAAGTCGCTTTCGCAGTTGTCGTCCCAGTTGAGCAACACGTCGTTCCCCACCCAGTCGGCCGTGATTCCAGCCGGAGGTGACGGAGCGGGGTCGACCGAGACCAGCTCGGAGTGCTCTCCCCTCCATCCAGTGTCGTAGACCGGGGCGATCTCGTAGCCGTAGCGATCCCGAGGGCATTCTCCAACGGCGGTGTCGACAAACGTGGTGTCGGCGGCGGCGACCAGGCCGATCGAGTCAGGGGGAGTGACCTCGTTCCCTCGCTGAATGACGTAGTAATCGATGGGGCCCGACCCATGGGACCACGAGAGCTCGTTGGCACCCTCATTAAAGACTGCCGAGAGGCCACTTGGGCTCTGGTAGCAAATCTCCCCGGTTGCTCTGTTCGACAGCGCTCCCTCAAGCGTGTCCGAGTCGACGGCGGAAACCCAATAGTTGAACGCCTCGCACGGTGTCGTCGTGATATCGATGAAGACCGTGTCCGGTGCATCGACAATCGCTATCACCGTTTCCGGAACAAGTGTCGTGTCTCGATAGACAACGTAGTAGTCCACGTCCGCCCTGGCCCAGGGCGGTGCACTCCATGAGAGATCGAGGGACGCCCCGATCTGCACAACGGCCAGTCCCTGCGGGCCCTCGGGACAGCCGACACCAAGCGTTCCCATGTTGACCCCGTACTCCCCAGCTCCGATCGTCGGCGAACTGGCGTGAACGGAAACATCGCCCGCAGCAGCGTCGCAGTAGATCGGATCCTCGGATATCGAGCCGGCACCGCCGCTGCAACCGCTGTAGTCGAGAACCGAGTTGTTCCAGACGTCGTTGTACGTGACGTCCGGCACCGTGCCCACGCAGAAGATGCCGTATCCCTCGTTGTCAGTGATGATGTTGTTTCTGATCACGGCGCTGCCGTCTCTGATGTCGACCCCTCCGGCACTGCCGTTGAACGCGATGGTGTTGCTGATGATCTGCATCGATGATCCTGACGAATAGATCCCCAATCCGCCGTTTCCGTGGATGGCGTTCCGCTCTACGTGAACGGCATCGTGAATCGACTCGTAGACATAGACGCCGATGTCCGCGTTGCCCCTAATCTCGCAGTGCTCGATGACTGACTCGCCCTCCGCCGGATTGCCCGTGCCGTATGCGATCTCGATCCCCTGGTAGCAGTCATAGATAGTGCAGTTGCGGATCGTAGCTTGGCCGTTCCTGGTGTAGACGCCGCTGTGGTAGCTGCCGGACGCCCGGATCTCGAAGCCGTCCACCACGACGTGGTCGGCGCCCTCACACGACACGGTGTGATCCAGATATCCTCCGTCGACGATCGTGGGGTACGCCTCCGGATCGCGGGTGGTGAAGGTCGGATCGTATCCGCCGTAGAGGGCGGCGTGGCTGGGCAGCAGCACGTTCTCGGTGTACACTCCCGCTGCCACCCTGATGACGTCGCCGCGATTCGATGCATCTACCGCGGCCTGGATTGTCGAGAACTCATCAGGCACCAGGCGGTCCACGGTCACTCTGAAGAGCGGCGGCACCAACGTCAGGTCGCCACCTCCCACATGTCTCATGCAGGCGGGGTCGGAGCACATGGGGTAGTCTGCGTTGGCCATGTCGAATGCGCCCCCTACGGTGTATCCTGCAGCCAGATAGGCGAACAGAGCGTCCTGCCAGCTCAGGGAGTTGACCCAGCAACTGGTGCAGATCGGATCGCCCATCCCGCAGTAGCCAATGGTGGCCGTTCTCCACTTCTCGCCTTTCCGGAACTCGTAAGAAAGCCGGTTCTCGTTCGTCTGGCACATCGCATAGCAGCTGGCGAGGAAGGTGAAGGGCATTTTCTCGTAGTCGGCGATCCACGACCTGACGTCGCAGGCGGCGACCAGGCCATTCAGACAACGGGTCTCGAACGCGTAGCCGATCTCATCGAGGGAGTGGGCGATCTCGTAAAGGACCGCAGTTTCGTCCGACCTTACGTGGGCGCGGAACTGCTCGTTCGACGGCCAGACGGCATACTCGGTCGTGTAGCCCATGATGTTGAACCAGTACTCTGCGTTCTCGGCCCATCCGTACCATCCCCCACTGCTTGGACCGCAGTCCATGGGCCCTGTGATCGAGTAGGCAGTGTACGGCGGCGTAACGCCGTTCCCGAGGAACGCGCCTGTCACAGCGTCGAAGATGCTCACCACAAT
>JAUWBY010000080.1 GCA_030609605.1 Candidatus Eiseniibacteriota bacterium | reverse complement strand
ATGACCAGAGCCGTCCCTCCGAGGTCGTCGGTGATCGCGCGGGCAAGAGCCGCGTAACCGGACGGCGTCCATGCTTTGTTCGCAAACACCTGGCCTGCTCCCACATTGAGACCGATCAGAGGTGTTGCCGGTCTGAGCTCATCCACGAATCTGTTCGCGTATTCGATTGATTCATCCGGGAGCACAAGCAAGTACCGTTCGCCCACGTAGTCGACCTCGGCGATCTCACAGAAGATCTCGGGATAACCCCTCTTGTTCTCGTTGAATTTCCTGTTGTCCGACAATCCAAGGTGAAAATCGTACTGGGCACCCGCGCTCACAGGTTCCGTCGTTCCCCACTCTGAGAGACCAAAACCCAGCTTCTGATCGGCTCTGATGAGGCTCATGAGGCCACCCGCGCGCGGTTCCTTGTCGAGGCAGATCGCCACATCGAAGCTCTGAGCGAGGAGAGCCAGAGTAGCGTCGAACTCGAAAGCCACAGCACGATCGATGTATGGATTCAAGGCTATGAGCGGCAGCGCATTTGCGTCCGTCACCCAGGTGATATGTGATTCAGGGTGCTTCCGTTTCAGAGGCTCCAGGATCGATGTGGTACGCAGAACGTCTCCAGCCGCGGCGAGCTTGATGATCAGAAGCCTTGTTCCCATGGGCTGATAGTGAGCACACCCATCGCACTCGCCGCCCCAGCGACAGGGTCTGTCGCCAAGGTAGAGTCTGCAGTCGAATCGCACTGTGTCTGCCATCAGACTCCTCCGATCGCGACAACTACTCAATGTAGCCGAGCGATCTCAGTTTCTCCCGGATACCCTCGTCGATCGGTGACTCGATCGGAAACTCACTTCCCAGTGCTTCCCCGGTCTCATATGTGGGAATCCATGCAACCGGATGCTGGGTGAGAAACGCCTCTTCGAAGCACTCGTTCAACGGGTGCCCGTCCATGTCCTCAGCCGCCGGGAGCCCAAGATAGGCAAGAACGGTCGGCGTCACATCGACTACTGACGCCTCTTCCACCATTCGGTGTTCGGTCTTTACACCGGGACCGGCAAAGATGATGACTCCGTCGATTCCGTGATCCCAGGGTACGTCCTTGCCGCCCTCCTCCGTGCGAATTCTCTCTCCCCGCTCCCAGCGGATCTTCAGGTCGCGTTTCGTTTCGAAGCCGTGGTCCGAGACTATCAGGATGGCCGTTTGCTCATCCACGACCTCCAGATAGCGTCCTATTGTTCTGTCGATGAAAGAGTAGTAGTTTTTCACCACGCGACCGTACATGCGCGCGTCGTCCGGTCTGACCGTGAATCCCGCGTCCTCCTGGTAACCCCAGTAGTAATGGGAGACGACGTCCGTTCCCTGCAGATACACGGCGAATACGTCCGGTCGTTCCCGCACCAGAAAATGCAACCCTGCGTCAGCGAACGTCTTGTCCTTGGCATAAACCCAGCGTGCATGGAACTGCCGGGCAGGATCGGTGAAACGCGAATCCGCGAAGAACTGGTCAAGCTCCCGCGCAGTCACATCCTCCTCAGTTACGATGAAAGCCTCGAATTCCTCATAGAGCGACTCCGGCCAGGTTCGTCCGGGGAACGCATCCGTAATCAGACGTCCCTCGCGGTCGCGGGCCGCGCCGAACGGAATGCCGTGCAAGCTCCAATTGACTGGCCACGCTCTCTGGGCGATCATGAATCCGTCGACCTCATCGACGGGCCAGCTCGGCCACCATCCCACGATGCCGACAGAGATCTCTCTCTCGGACAGGATATTCCAGAAAGCCTTCACACGACGCATATTGTTCGTTACCGGGACTTCCTTCGTTCCCCCCGGCAGCTCCGCGACAAAGCGCGTGATGCCGTGCCGTTCGGGGACAACGCCCGTCGCAATGCTCGTCCACATCTGAGGAGACTGGATCGGCACACCGCTCTTTAGAACGCCGTAGGATCCTCGACGCAGAAGGCTCGCGATGTTGGGGAGCTCCCCTGCCTCGAGCATCGGGGTGAGGACGTTCCAATTGGCGGCATCGATCGCGAAGATGATGAGCCTCGTCTGGGGCACGCTCGTGTCGCCAACGGAATTCGAACAGCCGGCGAGAGCGCCGACAACGATCATCGCGCCGAGAACGAGCATGGCGGCCACGGAGGATGCGTGGGAGCCGCTCCCATGCGCGATACCGAGACTCCGTGGTGTAAAGCGCGTACCTGCAGGGAAGAACCGCCTAGCCATATCTCTCTGTCCTCCCCTTCCTCCGAGCAGCGTCCAGTACACCTCGCGCGACGGCGGAGACGTTCTCGCGTTTCCCCGTCAGAAGTCCGTTCAGCGCGAAGCCGAGCGTTCTCACGGCAGTCGCCGGGATGATGCCTAACCAGTGATACGGGCGCGCATAGCGCCGGAAGAACGCCATGGTGCTCATGATGCGATGGTATACCTTGTAGGGTGTCAGCCCTCCACCCGAGCTTGTAGAGACCTTGTGCCAGAGATGAGCGGACGGCACCACGAGGCACTTGAGGCCGAGATTCCTGACCCTGGCGCACCAGTCCGTGTCCTCATTGTACATGTGGTAGCTCTCATCAAGGTACCCTGGGGATTCGAGCGTCGCCGCGGGCACCAGTAGCGCGCATCCAGTGAGGTAGTCGACATCAGCCACTCGTTCGTACTGTCCCGCGTCTCGCGTTCTCAGCCCAAGGTGACGGATATTGCCGCTCCAGAAGGACACGCTGCCCCCCATCGACCAGATGAGGTCAGGCGGGTCATGGTAGTAGATCTTGGGGCCAAGGAGACCAGCGTCACGACGGCTCTCTGCAACACGTACAAGCTCTGAGATGGCATCCGGGGCTATCTCGATGTCGTTGTTCAGTAGAAGCACGTAGTCCGCCCCGCTCTCGACAGACAGCCTTAATCCGATGTTCGCCCCGCCTGCGTACCTGAGGTTCTTCCCAGTCTCGACCAGCCTGACGCCTCCAAACGACTGTCTGATGAGGTCCGGTGATCCATCGGTCGACGCGTTGTCCACAACCAATGTCGTGAGATTCTCATAGTCGGACTTCTCCAGCGACCGGAGACAGTCACCGATGACCCCGAGACCATTCCAGTTGATGACAACCGCATAAACGGACGGTCTGCTCACGCTGTCTGCTTCCTATCCCAATGAGCACACAGACGGTCTGCTCACGCTGCCGGTTTCCTATCCGAATGAACATGCAGACAGTCTACTCGCGTTGCGTGCTCTCCATCTCAATGAAGTCGCGGACAGCTCGTCTCATGAGTTCTCCCGCGCCGTCCCGGCGCGTCTCGTCCTCCACGTTGGAGCGCATGCGTTCCGCCTCTCCACGCGTGAAGAAACGAATTATCGCCTTAGCGAGCGCCTCGGGATCGCCAGGACTCACAATATAGCCCGTTTTCCCGTCCGCCACCACTTCCGGGAGCCCTCCTACGTTGGTACTGACGACAGGGAGGCCAAAAGCATAGGCTATCTGCGTAATGCCACTCTGAGTCGCGGATACGTACGGCAGCGCGACAAGGTCGGCTGCTCCGAAATACCTGCTCACAGCCTCGTCAGGGACATGCTTCGCGATCACGGTCACGTGCTCCCTGATTCCCAGGCGGTCTATGAGTCGTTCGTAGCGGCCCCTGTCATCATAGAATTCCCCGACGATCATGAGTCCGACGTCTACCTCTGCAAGGACGACCGGCATTGCCTCGATCAGGTACTTGAGTCCCTTATACTCCCGGATATATCCGAAGAAGAGGACTTGAGGGCGCTCCAGTTGAAGCTCCTCCTTGATGGACGGCAGTTCCTCCCCGCCCTGTGACGCCTCGCGGCGTCTGTAGCAGTCGTATATCGGCAGAGCAGCCTGTCGCACGGGAATCCCGGGAAAGAGGGATTGGATCCTGCTCGCCACGACACCCGAGAGAACGAGGAAGTAATCGGCTGCCGACAACGCGAACCTCGTCAGAAATCTGTCGAGGAATCTGTTCTCGTGAGAGACCACATTCTCGGCTACGAAGACGATGCCGGCCCCCGTCCATCTTTTCACGAGACGCGCGATCACGCCCAGGGAGGGCCCGAAGAACGGGTTCCACCACGTGAATATGACAAGAGCAGGCCTTCGCGCGGGCGCCGCCATCCAGCGAGCCGCTCGGATCCAGCTCAGAGGGTTGATGGAATCGATCAGCTGTCTCGAGGCCGTTGTCTTGACAGGGTCCCGGCTCAGGTTCATCTGCGTCTTGCCGGGAAACAGAAGAGATGGATACAAGCGCTTGTACGATACTACGTAGACATCGTGATCCGAACTGAGGCTATCCACCAGGTGGGCCAAGAAGAGCGCGTTACCTCCTCTCAGCGGGTAAGCGGGGCCGACAATGGCGACGCGCACGCCAGCGCCTTCATCAAGTGGAATAGTCTTGCCGGGCATTCGATGATCCTTGAGAGGATTCCGTCAGAGCAAACGAACGTCGTGAATCGTGCCGACGTCGGGTCGGAAGTGACTTAGACCCCGCCCTAGCTCGCAACGTCGCCACGGCGCACCAGATGCTCGCGGATCGGGTAGTTCATATCGTCGCTGCGCAGATTCGCCAGCATCTCGCCGAGAAGACCGAACGAAACAATCTGCACGCCGAGGACCATGAGGAGAATGCCGAGAGTCAACAGCGGTCTCCTGCCTATAGCGCCCCCCATGATCTTGACGATCGTCAGATAGATACCGATCCCTAATCCGCCTGTGAAAAGAGCGGTTCCAACTGTGCCAAACAAGTGAAGGGGTCTCGTGATATAGCGCCTGAGAAAGAGAACCGTGAGAAGATCGAAGAAACCCTTCAGGAACCGCTCCGCACCGAACTTGGACTGACCAAAGCGCCGCGGGTGGTGACGCACCGGAATCTCCGCGACGGAGAAGCCTGCGAAGTAGGCGAGAACTGGTGTGTAGCGGTGGAGTTCACCGTAGACCTTGATCGTCTTGACGACTTCGCGCCTGTAGGCTTTGAGGCCGCAGTTCATGTCATGAAGATGCACACCTGATACCAGTCCCGTCGCCCAGTTGAATAGTTTGGATGGAAGGCGCTTTGAAAGAGGGTCTTTCCGTTCTTTCTTCCAGCCCGAGACAAGGTCGAATCCTTCATCCAGGAGTTCAAGCATCCGCGGTATCTCAGCTGGATCGTCCTGAAGATCGGCGTCCATGGTGACCACCACCCGTCCCATCGCTTCCCTGAATCCGACCGCCATGGCTGCAGACTTGCCGAGGTTGCGGCCGAAGGCGATCACACCGACGTTCTCATGTTCGTCGTACAGCTCGCGCAGGACGTCCATGGAAGAGTCAGTGCTTCCATCGTTCACGAAGAGAATCTCCCAGCTGACGTTGAGAGGCGACATGCCTGCCTGGACGGCGCCGTAGAGCTCCCGAAGGCTTTCTGTCTCGTTGTACAGCGGTATCAGTATGGTGACATCCATCTGACTCATCTCCCGTGCCGGGGAACGTCTGTGGCAAATGCTAGAGGGATCTCAACCACTCGAATTCGCGGGCCAGTCCCTCCTCAAGCCCAACCAATGGGGCGAATCCCAGCTCTGCTCGTGCCTTGCTGTTGTCTGCAAGCGTGTCTCTGACGTCGCCCTTCTGCGGGGCCTTGTGATGCCGCTCGATCTTTCTCCCCATCACGCGCTCCAGCGTATCCAGAGCCTCGTTCAGGGTTACGCGGCTCCCACCGCCCAGATTGAAGACCTCGCCCGGTGGTCCGTCTGCCAGCGCACGCACCACCCCATCAACGATATCATCTATGAACGTGAAATCACGTGTCTGCTTCCCGTCTCCGTACACCTCGATGGGCCGACCCGCGAGCGTCTCCGAAATGAATCTGCGAAATGCCATGTCTGGTCGCTGTCTGGGACCGTAGACTGTGAAGAACCTGAGCGATACGGTGGGCAGACCATAGTTCCTGTGATACAGCACGGCAAGATGCTCAGCAGCCAGCTTCGTCACGCCGTACGGCGACACAGGACACGTTGCGCCTCGCTCGCGCATCGGAAGATCCTCGGTGTCACCGTAGACCGATGAGGAAGAAGCATAGACGAAGCGCGCAAGCGATCTCCCCTTGCAGGCCTCCAGGAGGCGTTGTGTGGCTGCGATGTTGCAATCGAGGTAGGTGCCGAAATTCCTGCCCCAGCTCGCCCTCACACCTGCCTGAGCCGCGAGATGGCAGACCGCATCCACCTCCTCGAGCACAGCACTGAGGTCGGCCGAGGACAGATCCAGCTCATCGAACACGAAACCAGGGCTCTCCAGGAGCGCGGAGAGGTTTTTCTCCTTGAGAGACTTGGCGTAGTAGTTCGTGAAGCAATCGACACCGCGGACGGAATCGCCGCGTTCTATCAGACGCTCGGCGACGTGGGATCCGATGAAGCCTGCCACACCGGTCACGAGATAGTTCGCCACTGTCTCCTACCTTCCTTCCGGGCTGTTTCCGATCCGCCGGAAGCTCTCCGTTACCTTTATGCTCATTGCTGCGAACGACCCGAGACCGACGCCCGTCACAAGGAGGCCTGTCAGCAGGTGGGCCACCAGCATGACAGCCGTGACTTCGGCTCGCCCCATCCCGAGGCCACCTGCGAATATGAGCCCCATGATCGCCTCGTTGTAGCCTATCTGCGCCGGTGGTGTCGGGAAGACATACGAGAGCGATATGAGAGTATACCCGAAAAGCACCGTCGGGAAAGCGACATCGAGCGAGAAGGCCCTGAACATGAGATAGAAATAGACCGCATCCAGCGTAACGGCCACACCCGTGAGAGCCAGAAGCGACCAGACGTTCCGCGCGTTTGTTCTCGCCACGCTCAGTCCGTCGACAAAGAGACCGATCCACGAAGACACGCGATCGTGAAGCCTCTCAGGCAGCCACGAGAAAAGCTGCATGAGGACGCGGGCCGTCCTCTCCCCGTTTCTCACAGCCAGAGTGAGAAGACCTACGGCAATCACGAACACCGTCGCTACAGCGATTATGAGCGACGATAGCGATCCCGACAAACGCACCGACAGAACCGGCACCAGAACGATCACAAGCAACACAGAGAAGAGTTCCAGGAGCTTGTCGAGAAAGACCGTGGGCAGGCTCACGGCTATCGGAAGTCCCTTGAGTCGCTTCAGAAAGAACGATTTCGCTACCTCACCGGCGCGTATCGGAACGATGTAGTTCAGGAAGTAGCCGGCCATCAGCATGGAGAATGATTCGGAGACGGAGACCGGCTGAATCGGCTTGAGGATCAGCCGCCATCTGAGACTTCTGACGAAGTAGGCGCTGAGGTAGACGACGAGCGCTATCACGAGCACGGGTGGGCTCGCCTGCCTCATGACTGCGCGCACGTGATCCAGGTCAACGCCTCTGAGGGCGAGAAAGAGAAGCAGCGCTCCAGCCAGGAGCGCCAGAGCTATCTTGGAGCGGCTGTTCAAGACGCGTCCTTTCGCTCAGCGATGATACCGCGATGATGCGCAAAGAGTACGCGAAGCGGAAAGAGGCGCGCTCGCTCGATCGCGAAGTGCTTTCCTATCTCGCGCAGAAGTAGAGCTCGTCTGTCCGGATGGAAGTACGGCAGGTTCTCGCTTGTCCACGTGTAGTGTTCCAGACGCTTCGATGCGCTGAGAAAGCGCTTCAGAAATGGCAGAAACGTAGCCGCCACCTCCTCGATCGGAGAATCTATGTCGGGCCACCAGGGAGTGTCCACGAGAAGCCTGTCGATTACTCTGAAGCCTTGTTCGCCGAGATGACCAGCTATCATCTTAGTGTTCATTGCGGCTATGTCACCATGACTCCACGGTTCCCCGGCCACCACGTGGTGCAGGCGATGGATGGCGAATCCGTAGTTCAAGGTGTTCGAAACGAAGATCATCACGAAGCGCTTGCTTGCTGCACACATCTCCGCGATGAGACGCTCAGGCTCCCGCGCCTGGGGTATGGCATTGAAGCTCCATACCAGGTCGAACGACTTGGGCGGGACCGCGAGTCCGCTGTCCGGTGCCTGCCGTATCTTGACGCGGTCCGCGAGTTCCAGGTCGTCCCAGATCTTCCCCGCGAGCGTTACCTCATCGCGATCCGCAAGCAGGAGCTCGACCGAAGCTCCCGCCTGGGCGAGCGGGATACTGTTCAGACCTCGAATCCCGGTTATTCCGTCGTTCGGTCCCTCAAGGACGGAACACACCTGATAGCGGTCCGCGAAGCGTTCCAGCATCATGGCGACCGCAAGACGCTCGTACGATGTCCCGAGTCCTGTGTCTCTGTCAACGGCCGGCATCCCCTAGAGCTCCCTTCTGAGTGTCCTGGCCACTTCGTGCGCCGTCGGAGGACAACCGGGCACGTGAATCAGACCCTCTCTCTTCGCCAGCTCTCGCGTGCACTTCCCGAAGCAGATGACCTTTCCGTTGGCTTGGGGTAGCTTCGCGCGTCTCCCCTGTAGGATGTGGAGCTTACCGATCAGCCCCCAGTAGAGGAGTTTCGGCGCGAGGGTGAACCAGTTCCGGGGGTCCTTCACCGCGAGCGAGACCGCTCCCCCGAACGAATCGATGCACATGGAGCAGGCCGTTGGATCACGCCAGGAGTAGATGTTGGCAACGCGCCCGAACTCTTCATTGGCACGCGTGAACGAACGAGTGGGTGCGCTCCCGATCAGCTCGGGATCGAGCGTTCCAAGTCCTTCCTCTTCAGCGATTCTCAGGTGTGCTATCTCGCGAGGATCGATGCCGGCCAGTCTGGCAGCGGCAGCATCCAGCTCGAGCATGTTGGTGGACACGGCGAAGACCGCGGACCCAACGGGTCGGCCATTCAGTGGACCGTCACCCTCAAGACCGACTATCCCGTCAAGCACAACAAGGTCCGCGG
>JAUWBY010000247.1 GCA_030609605.1 Candidatus Eiseniibacteriota bacterium | reverse complement strand
AGCGTCTCGCCGCGAGTGTTGAGCATCTCGGCCGCGAAGTAGACGGCGCCGTAGCCCGTCGCCTCAGGACGAATGAGGCTGCCGCCCCAGTTCCGTCCCTTGCCGGTCAGGATGCCCGTGAACTCGTTCTTGATCTTCTTGTACATACCGAAGAGGTAGCCGATCTCACGTCCGCCGACTCCTATGTCGCCGGCAGGAACGTCGGTGTTCGGCCCGATGTGGCGAAACAGCTCCAGCATGAAACTCTGGCAGAAGCTCATGACCTCGTTGTCGCTCTTGCCCTTTGGGTCGAAATCGGAGCCGCCCTTGCCGCCACCCATTGGTAACGTCGTCAGGCTGTTCTTGAAGACCTGCTCGAAGGCCAGGAACTTGAGGATGCCGAGATTGACGCTTGGGTGAAGTCTGAGACCGCCCTTGTACGGACCGATGGCGCTGTTCATCTCGATGCGGAAGCCGCGGTTGACTTGCACGTCGCCCTTGTCGTCTACCCATGGGACCCGGAACATGATGACGCGCTCGGGCTCGCAGATGCGCTCAAGGATCTTGGCTTTGCGATACTCAGGACGCTTCTCGAGGACGGGCCAGAGTGACTCCGTCACTTCGAGGACTGCCTGGTGGAACTCAGGCTCCGCTGGGTTCTTCGCCTTGATCATATCCATGAAGGCAGCAACGGATTCGGCCATTCGTCTTCCCTCCTACTACGTGTGAAGTGCGTCTGCAATTGACAAGCGGGGCGGGGCACGCCCAACCACCCAAACCAGAGAATGACTCGTATGACAATCAGACCGAGGATGTTAGCACGCTCTGGAGCACGGGGTCAACGGTCAAAGAGGGGTTCCACAGGCGAATCCGGCTAGAGAGTGCGCTCCGAGACAAGCACGACGTATCTCCCGTCATCTGCCGCTATGTCGCAGTTGCCGAACACCTTGCGCATGTGTCGCTTGAGGCCCGCATACCGCATGAGTACCAGGTAGAGGCGGCCGTGGATGCGCAGGTGCTTGTACGCCTCATCGACCAGAGGGAAGAGGACATCGTTCCCAGCGTGGAACGGCGGGTTCGAGACAACTCTGTCGAAGCGTTCGCCGATGACCGCATCGAATCGGTCCCCTAGAATCGCCTCGACACGAGGTTTTCCGTTCTTGCGAGCGTGCTGCAGGTGGTGAGCGCGGATATTCATATCCGCGTACTCGACCGCCCGCGCGTTGCAGTCGATCATCACGATCCTGCCTACCGAGGCGGCGTGCGCCGCCGCGATACCGATCGGCCCATAACCACACCCGATATCGATCACGCTGTGTCTGGGTCGCACGTCGAGTGTCTCAATCAGAAGCCTCGTTCCTTCGTCGATCTTGTTGCGCGAGAAAATGCCGCTGTACGATTCGAACTTGTAGCGCCGTCCACGAAGCTCGGTTTCTATGGTGTGTTCGTAGCGGGAAAGATCCACCGCCTCCGGGGGACAGATAGCGTTTCGCTCTGCGCGCATGACCCAGTAGCCGCCACTGCGCATCACGACTTTGGCAGGACCGATCGTCTCAGTGAGCTTGCGCATGTAGCTCTTGGCGCCCTTGCGCACTTTGGCCACGAGAAAGAAGCTGCCACCATGCCGCATCTTCGGTTGCACCCGCTCGATCATCTCAAGAATCGTCTCGGTGCCGTCCTCGATCGGAGGATTGAGAGCGATGATAGTGAACTGCCCGTTTCGGAAACGGCTGAGAGTATGATCGAGGACCACGGTGGTGTTTTCCACGGCGTTCGACCGGACATTGTGTTGTGCCAGACGAACTGCGCGGATGTCGAGATCGACCATCTGGATCTCGATGTCGGGCGCGGAGCCGGCCACTGCGATGCCGACGGCGCCATAGCCGCACCCATAATCGAGGATCTTGTCGCCGGAAGCAGGTCGAATCGCCCTTACCAGAAGCTCGGTGGACTTGGCTATCTTCTCCTTGGAGAAGAGACCCCCGACCGCGTAGAGGGTTCTGTCTGTTCCGCCGAGGCCGGACCTTATTTCGTAGGAACTCTTTACCATATCAACGAGGGTGTGCGCCCCACAGGGAGGCCTTCGGAACCGCGTGTGGGTTCTCTATGGATTGCCCTGGCTGCTTCGCCCGGTATCCTGAAGCCGAGAACGATCTTCGGCCGGGAAGGCTCACTTAATCAACAAACGAGATCAGGCAACCATCGTGCAGGCGCACATAGTTACACCGACAGCTGCAATCTCTCGCTGACAGTAACTGGACTATACGGTGGAAGTTGTGAGCTGGTCAAGGTGTTTCTGGCTGCTTCTGGGGATCACCGTGATCGCCACCGGCTCTGCCTCGGCCGGCGAATCGAATCCGCTTCGCAACCAGCAGTCCTCCCACCGACATCGGGAGGAAGTAGAGGGTCGTCCGCCACATGACAAGCGCGATCCCGATGAAGTGCGAAGGAAGATAGGCAGCGAAGAACCCGATGTACCCACCCTCACCGACGGCCAGAGACCCCGGTGTCGGCGAAGCACTTAAGATAGGTTTCAGAAGACACTGGAGGATGACCGGCCCCGTGGCGGGGCCGCCGTAGCCGAACCCCCGGAGGATCGTGAGACCGATCACGAACTCCGCTATGTACGCGAGCCCAATGAAGATCGCGCCCCACGCAAGCACCCAGCGTTTCCGCCGGCCAAGAGTTGAGAGCGCCTCCCGGAAGATGTGAGACTCGTTCTCCATCTCCACTCGAAGCTGCTCCACTCTGTCGGCCGCGCTTCCCCTGAGACGCCGCGCCAAGAACGCTGCGATGGCATCGACGAGTCGATCGAAGAGCTGTGGAAACTTGAGCATGATGACGAGAACAGAGACCACGAAACATATCGGGAGCGCCGAGAGCGGCCCAACGACTTTGAGAAACGTGAGAGATGCGGCTGAACCCTTCCATCCTAGAGCCGCCACAACGATCGTGCCCAGGAGCACGAAGAAGAAGAACACTGAGGGAACAAATCCCTTCACGAGAACGAGAGCGGTCGCCCACCCGGCTCTCACTCCCTTCCTCGCGAGAAGGAACGCTTGGTATGGAACACTGGCTGCGCTGATGGGAATCAGCTGGCCGATGAAGTAGCCCTCGAGGGTGAGCTCGAGTGCTTCGATGAGCGAGATCTTCTTGTCCTGAGTACCATTGACAAGGATGAGGAGTCCGAGTCCCTCGAGAGACATGCGCAGGAATTCGAGCACGAGAAGAAGCGCCAGCGCCCATCCGCCAAACCGCGCCACGCCGTGCCAGGTCTCCTCCCCCGTCGTCATCGCCAGCGTGATGCCGATGATGGCCACGCTCCCGAGGACGAATATCAGAGCAGCGTTCTGGATCTTCGAACGCTCGACACGGGGGATCTCTGCACTCGCGTCCTCCGCACCCTTGGCCTCTGCACCGGGGGATGGGTTTCCACTGCCGATGATTGTCGGTGTCTCCGGTTCCGTGCGCAGCGGTCAACTCCCGGGGCGGGCCTCAGTCAGCTCGCGGACCGGACGTGGTTGAACGCACGGTCAGTGTTTGGGTTTAACTATAGGCCCGATGCATGCGGCGGTCAAGCCGAGCGATGACTGAAGCAACAAGGATTCGGTGTGGGATTACGAACCTTGTTCAGGGAACACTTCTTGCAGCCCGGAACATATGTGGCTATCTTGTCAAGCACCCAAGGAGAACCGATGATGAGTTTACCCCAGAGACCGCTTGCCACTCGAGTGACGCGTGCGACCGCATGCATCATTGTGGCGCTAGCCGCTTC
>JAUWBY010000237.1 GCA_030609605.1 Candidatus Eiseniibacteriota bacterium | reverse complement strand
AGAACTTCACGTCCCTCGGGATCAGTCTCGAGGTAGGCTCCGCCCAAATTCCCGGTCTCCGTGTAGTACTCGGCTCCGTAATTGCCCAGACCGGTGATGTTCCGCTTGTCGAACACGTTGAGCGCCTCAAAGAAGAGCCGGAACTCGCGTCCGTAGAGCCTGTACTTCTTCGTACCCCGCAGGTTGACCATCGTATGAGACGGGAGCCTGCCGGAATTCACCGATTCGGGGTCGATCTCCTTCTGACCAAGATAGACCGGCGTATAGGGTGTCCCACTGCCGTAGCTGTAGTCGAACGTCACTTCCCAGTTACCTGGATCACTGACGAACAGGAAACCTGTCAGCGTGTGACGTTCATCCCAATCGAGAGGAATCTCCTTCAGCGGCTGCCTTGGAAGTCCGAGAGCCTCTGCGTTCGCGCCCTGGTTCGCATCCGAACTCACACCCGTAGCCTGAAGCCACGTGTACGACAGATTGCCGGAGAAGAAGTTCGAGAATCTCTTCGTGAGTCTGAACTCAACTCCCTGGACGGACGAGTAGTCCTTGTTCACGTATGTGTACACGGAGCCCTCGGTCGGACCTCTCTGGTACTCCTCTGTTGCAAGGAGCCCGAAGATGTCCTTGTAGAAGCCCGTTACGTCTATGGCAACGTTCTGCGAGAACTGGTGTTCTGCTCCAAACTGGTACGAAGTCGTGACCTCCGGCTCCAGCCCCGAGTATCCGATGACCCTGCCCCCTGCGGCCTCATCGATATCCTCGCCCGAGGCATAGTACGCCACGAGACGCGGCATCTGATAGAAGCGCCCGTAATGGAAATGAAGGGCATCTCGATCGGAGATCGGATGCGCGATTCCAAGTCTGGGACTCACAACCGCCGAGATCCTCTCCCTCCAGATCTCATACTCACCGATGCCCGAAGATGGACCGGGATCCGACCAGTCAAGCCTCAGCCCCGCGCGGACGATCATACCCTCATAGCGCATACGATCCTGAACATAGAAGGCACCGTTCGCCGGGTAGCCCTCGTAGATATTGTGGCGGAAGCGCTGGTCGGTGTAGAGAGCCTCGTTCCAGTCGAAGAACTCGAAATCCGGGTCGTCGGCCTCGCTCTCATTTGGAATCAATGCCCCCAGACTAAGGCTCTTGACGGAGAGCTCATTGTAGATGACCTCCATACCAGTCCTGAACTGATGTGTCTCGTCCGGCTGATTCGTCACGTCGGCCTTGAACGTCGTTGCGCTCGTGGTCTGATATGACCAACCCAGATTGTCCCCCCAAGTCCGGAAATAGCCGGTCTCAGGGTTCAGATCGTTGTCCGAATCCGGATCCGTCGTCCTGTTCCCGCCGAGGTAGGCCTCCCACCAGTAGTCGTTCGGATCCTCGTGGACCCAAGATTTCTCCTCCGACGCGAAATGCGCCACCCTCACTGTGTAGAAGACGGACGGACTGACGGTGTCGCGCCAGACCAGCTTCTTCTGGCTGAACTGACTCCTTATGGTCGGCGTGTGTTCGGCTGCGTTGTAGTATGCATACGTTGAGTCGAGCTTCACATGAGACCAGTCCTCGTTCTCAACCGACCAGTAGCCTGATCGTGAATAGCTGTGGCTGTAGTAGTCACGTTTGGTCTCCGACTGCAGATACTCCGCCGTGAGCTTTTGTGTAGGTGTCACGAAGTACGACAGTTTCGCCTGCATGGTGGCAAACATGCTCTGGCGGGGTCTGAACGTTATTCCCCACAACACGTCTTCACTCTCGCGCAACTCATTCGTCTTGAGGTACGTATCTGTGAAGCGACCCTCGGCCGAGACGTAGTATCGGACCTTCTCCGTGAACAGAGGTCCACCAAAGCCGAACGCGAGGTTGTCGAAGTTGTCGAACGTTTTCTCAGGAGCTCCGTAGTCATCGGTCATGTACTTGAGCTCACCTGCGAACTTGCGGCCACCCTCGCGAGTTGCAAGATTGATAACCCCGGACTGCACGTTCCCGTACTCGGCATCGAAACCTCCGGAAAGGAGGTCGAACTCCGAAAGCGATGAGAGGCTGACCTCGAGCCCCGCCCCCCCGGTCGCAGTGTTGGAGATAGCGATGCCATCCACGTACATCTTGACTTCTGAGGAACGACCACCTCTGACGTGTATCTGTCCATCATGCAGGACGACGCCCGGCTGAGTTGCAATAGCCTCTGCAACTGTGTTAATGGGACGGATCTTCGTCTCTTCAGTGTCTATCACGCGGCGTGACCCGGTGGACTCTACCTCGATCATCGGACGCTCGGCCTCGACGACGACCTCCGCCGCCTTGAGTACCCGCTCTACCAGAGTGAAGTCTACCTCGGTGGAGCGATCAGCGTTAACCACCACATTGTCAATACGCTGAGGTTCGTAGCCCATGTAGCTGACCTGAACAACATATGTGCCGATGGGAACGAAGTCGATGACGTACTCGCCACTCTGATTCGACATGCTGCCGTACGGCGTACCCAGGATCGATACGTTTGCGAACGGCAATGCCGCGCCGGCATCATCCTTGACAGTACCGAGAATCTTGCCTGTGTTCTGAGCAGACGCCGGCGCCGCCGCAAGCACAACACCCACGAGGCAGAGCACGGCGATGCACACTCGGGCATAATCCCGGGACTTCAGTCTCGGAAGTCTCATGGTCTCATCATCTCCTCGGGGGGGTCCGGCATATAGATACCTACCGCATCGTCCTGAATGGACGAGGGCTGGTCGCTCATCGTCTCTCTACCCGGCATACTACAACCGACCACCGCTGTTGTCAATAGCTTTTTCCCCACGCTAACTCGTCGTGCGATACTCAGTTGCGAGCATCTGAGCCGTCTCGATCTCATCATCACTGAGCTCTCCTTCACTGAGCTTCAGACCCCACGCCTCAACGAACCCGGACATGACAGCGCGGGCGACTTCCTCGAAACCAACGGTGCGATTGAGAAGAGCTGAGAGATCGGTCGTCCTGGAACGCAGTAGCCGCCGCACTGTTCCACGCCGCTCCTCGTTGTCGATGACCATGAAATCAGCAAGCTGCTCGTGCGTGGGATCCATGAGAAGCGAGCCGTGCTGCAGCATGGCTCTCCCCACACGGCGTTGCGCACTCCCTACCAGCTTCCGGCCCGCGACGACGATCTCGTAGCGCCCGGAACCTACGAAGCACGGCGGACTTGCACCACTATCGCGGTCCCGTGCCTGAGGAACGACTGAGGCCAGTTCAGCCTGAATCCCGAGCACCCGGAGTCCAGCCAAAAGGGCGTTCGCGATCGCGCTGTACGCCTCCATGATCGAAGCGCCTATCGGCGGTGTCCCGGACGGGGCAATGACCGAGTACGTGAGTTCGCCCGCATGGAAGACAGCACGTCCACCAGTGGGTCGCCGGACGACTCCGGCGCCGGCGCGCAGGCAGGCGACGACATCAAGCTCCGATTGCAGCGCCTGAGAATACCCTATCGACACGGTCGGCGGGTCCCACGCGTAGACGCGGATAGTGGGCGGCGTCTCTCCCTGATTTACGCCCAGGAGCATGGCTTCATCGATAGCCATGTTCGTAGCGCCGTCGTGAGCGCCGTCGTTGAGAAAACGCCACGTCTGCATGGGTGTTCTTTCTTAGAAACAGCGTCGCTGGAGGGCAGGCCCCTGGGGACGAAGATCAGTCCAGCAAATGCAGCCAGTCTCCAAGCATAAACTGCATTCGCCCGATGAGAAGAGAGATGCGGCCCATCACCGTATAGCCGAACGATGCGCCGAACGCCACCATCAGGAACCAGATGCCGAGCTTCGCTACTCCACCCAGAACCCCCTTGTGCTCCTTGGAGAAGAAGAAGTAGATGAGCGTAGCGAAGATCCCCACGATAGCGATCGCGTTCAGGATAATCGCGAGAGGACCTCCCGAGTTCAGGGACATGTTCATCGTCGCATGGATCTGGGCGACCAAATCGCCCTGCGCGAAGCCCGTGATGTTCACTGCGGAGTACATC